>JBJMQJ010000159.1:0-12594 GCA_045802765.1 Myxococcales bacterium | reverse complement strand
GAGGGCAAAAAGGGAGTCGGTTTAACTTTGCTTTTCAAGGGGGCGGGGTGGGCCGGTGGCGAGGAGCAACGGCTCCACCTCCCTAGACTCTGCGATGCGTTTGGGGTCCGCCGAACCCCGGAGATGGGGAGGCAACTCGCCCCGGGGCGAGTCGAATCGTGCACACTCAGTTCAGCTGGCTGAACTAACTGTCTCGTCCGAAACACTTTCGCCGGCAGTCTACTCGGCTTGCCCGTTCCCGCGCAGCTTGAAGCGTTGGATCTTCCCGGTGGCGGTCTTGGGCAGACCTTCCACGAATTCGACCCAGCGCGGGTACTTGAACGGGGCGAGGCGTTCCTTGACGAAGCGCTGCAGCTCCTCGGACGAGGCTTGCGCGCCGGGCTTCAGCACCACGAATGCCTTGGGCTTGTCGAGCTGGTTCTCGTCCTTGTGCGCGACGACGGCCGCTTCGAGCACGGAGGGATGCGCGACCAGGGCCGACTCCACCTCGGCGGGGGAGACCCATTGCCCGCCCGCCTTGATCATGTCGTCGGAGCGGCCGCAGTAGACGTAGTAGCCGTCGGCGTCCTGCCGGTACTTGTCGCCGGTGTACGTCCAGCGGCCGCGGAAGGCCTGCAGGCTCTTCTCCCGGTTGTTCCAGTAGGCGATGGCGCTGGACGGCCCGCTGATGCGCAGCTCGCCGATCTCGCCGGATTGCACCGGCCGGTCCTGCTCGTCGACGATCTGCGCTTCGTAACCGGGCACCGGCTTCCCGGTCGTGCCGTAGCGGACGTCGCCGGGCCTGAGGGAAAGGAAGATGTGCAGCAGCTCCGTCGAGCCGATCCCGTCGAGGATGTCGACGCCGTAGCGCTCGCGCCACCGCACGCCGATGTCCCGCGGCAGCGGCTCCCCCGCGGACACGCACCACCGCAGGCGGCCGCCGAGGTCGGTAGCGGTGGGCTCGGCGAGGATGGCGGCGAACAGCGTGGGCACCCCGAAGAAGAAGGTGGGTTTCTCCTCGCGCAGCAGGCGCACGACGGACTGCGGGGTGGGGCGATCCGCTAGCAGCACCGAGCACGCCCCCGCCGCGAAGGGGAACGTCATCGCGTTGCCCAGGCCGTAGGCGAAGAACAGCTTGGCGGCGGAGAAGACCACGTCCTCCGCTCGCATCCCGAGGATGCCTTCGCCGTACAGCCGCGCGGTCTCGGCCAGATCGCCGTGCAGGTGCATCGCACCCTTCGGCTGGCCGGTCGAGCCGCTCGAATAGAGCCAGAACGCCACGTCGTCGCGCGTGGTCGGGGCCGCGTCGAGGTCCGTGCGCGCCTGCGCGAGCAGCTCGTCCAGCGCCACGTGGCCCGCGGCCGATCCTTCCGAGACGATCACGGATTGCAAGAAAGGCTGTCCGCGGAGCGCCGGCTCGACCTTGGGCAGCAGCGCCGAGCTGACGACGAGCACGCGGGCGCGGCTGTCGCGCAGCAGGTAATCGTAATCGGCGGTGGTCAGCAGCGTGTTGACGGGCACCGGGACAAGGCCCGCTTTCATCGCGCCCCAGAAGACGGCCGGCAGATCCGGCGTGTCCAGCATGCAGAGCAGCACCCTCTGCTCCATCTGCATGCCCAGCGCCCGCAGCGCGTTGCCCGCGCGGTTCGCCCGCTCGCAAAGCGCCCCGTACGTGGTGACGCGCCCGTCCTGCCGGAACGCCGGGCGGTCGCGGTGCGAAAGGTTCCTCTCCAGCAGATCGGCCGTCGCGTTGTAGGGCGCCCCCATGGCGCGGGAGCCTACCGCGTTTCCGCGGCAGGGCGGGAGGCCACGTCGACCGGCAGAGACGCGGGGCGCGAATGGTGGCGCGCTGGGTGAAGCGGATACCCCAGCGTGCGCCAGCCGCTGATGCCCCCGCGGAGCGGAACGGCGTTCTTGAAGCCTCGTCCCCGAAGCAGGAGCGCCGCACGGGCGCTCGAGACTTCGTTGGGTCAATCGCAGGTGAGGATGATCTCCCGCTCGCGCGGAATCCCCTCCGCCCAGTCGAGGAGCTCGTCCATTCCCACGACGATCGCGCCCGGCACGGAGACGGGATTCGCCTCGAGATCCAGCTCGTGACGCAGATCGACCACCAGTGGCGGCTTGGCCGAGTCCAGCTGCGCAAGGAGGGCGCCAGGGTCGGCGCGCGGAACGGCGACGCTCCGCAGCAGCGCCTGGCGCTGCGCGATCTTCCAGCCGAGCCAGACCGCCAGCGCTATCCCGCCCGCCAGGATGAACCAGCTGCCCAGCTTCACCGCGGCGGCAAAGCCGAGCAGGATCTGCGCTCCGAAGACGAACCCGAGGATCGCGTAGAGCGACGCCCACAGCAGCGCGCCGAGCGCATCCAGCGCCAGGAAGCGCTTCCAGCTCATCCCCGACATGCCCGCGAGCGGCGGCGCGACCACGGCCAGACCCGGGACCCAGGGCGCCGCCACCAGCGCCCGCCCGCCATGGCGCGTGAACAGGTCCTCGGTGCGGCGCACGCACGAGTCCGGCTCGATGGAGATCCGGCAGATGAGGCGCAGCACCGCTCCACCGCGCTTCCGCCCGGCCCAGAACCAGATCGAGTGGCCGAGCATGGAGGCGAGGACGGAGAGCGCGATGACCTGCGGCAAGGCCATGCTTCCGGCCTTGGCCAGGGCGCCCGCGCCGAGAAGGAGCGGCGCCGCCGGAAGCGGCGCGCCGAGCTGCTCGCACAGAGAGGCGGCGAACAGCAGCACGTAGGCGTTGCGGAGCAGGAAACCAGCCATGGAGCTTGGATGCCCGAGTGGCCGCTGGATTCGGCGGCGCTTCCGTCAATATGGCACGGAACGTCACCGCCCGAGCATGCGCTCCTTCAGGCCCGGCGGCGGCGGCGCTATGGCTCCCTCCTCAAGTGCTGATCGAAGAACGCGAACACTCGCTGCCAGTCGCGGGCTTGCAGCGCCGGGTCGGCGATGATGTGCGTCATCCCCGCGAGCGGCAGGAAATCGAACTTCTTGCCGGCGCGGAAAAGCGTGTCGGCGAGCAGCATCGACTCGCTGAAATGGACGTTGTCGTCGGCGGTGCCGTGGATGATGAGCAGCGGGCGGGAGAGGTCCTTGGCGTACGCGAGGAGGCCGTTGCGCGGGTAATCGTCCGCGGTCCCGGCGGGCGGCGGCACGCCGAGGTAGCGCTCGGTGTACGCGGTATCGTAGTTCATCCAATCCACCACGGGAGCGCTGGCCACTCCCACCCGGAACACGTCCGGTCGCCGCTCGACCGCCAGCGCGGACATGAAGCCGCCGAAGCTGTGGCCGTAGATGCCGACTCGCGTCAGGTCCAAGGCGGGCTCGAGCTTCGCGAGCGCTTGCAGGGCCGCGATCTGGTCCTCGAGCGGCACCTCCGCGAATCGGCCCAGGATGGCGCGCTCCCAGGCATGCCCGCGCCCCGTGGTGCCGCGGTTGTCGATGCGCACCACCAGGTAGCCGTGGTCCGCGATCCACTGATCGAGGACGTAGCGCGCGGCGAAAGGGACCACCAGCGGCCCCGTCGGGCCGCCGTACACCTGCACCCAGACGGGGTACTTCTTGCGCGCGTCGAAGTCGCGCGGGCGCACCATCGACATGAAGAAGCCCGGCGCAGGCCCCACCTTCTTGATCTCCAGGCGCGGCAGGAATGGGTACGGTTCGTTGATCGCGGGCAGCTCGCCCAGGGCGGCGCCGCCGCGTAGCACCTCGTGGCGCACCTGGCCGTTGCGCGAGGACCGGATCCGCACCCAGACCGTCGAGTCGCGCGAGAACTCTCCGGCGTAGAGGTCCGGGCCGCGGGTGACCGCGCGCGGCGCGCCGCCGCCGAGCGGCACCTCGTAGAGCTGGCGCTCCTGCGGGTCGGGGCTCCGCGCGACGACGGCGACGCCGGCGCGCTCGTCGACATGCTGGAGACCTGCGTAGCCGAAGTCGAGCGGGGTGAGCGTGCGCAAGACGGCGCCGTCCGCCTTGCGCAGCTCCAGCTGCCACTCGCCGCCCGCCTCGGTGCTCCAGAGGAAGCCGGTCCCGCTCGCCAGCCAGTGGTAGTCGCGCACGGAATCGATCCACGCGTCGTCGTGCTCGTGGAGAAGCTCGCGCGTCCTGCCCGTCTTCGGGTCGGCCGACACGAGGGCGAGGTCCTTCTGATCGCGCGAGAGCAGCTCGAGCGTGAGCGGCGCGCCCGACGGCCATTCGACGCGCGCCACGTACTCCCACTTGTCGACGTCTACGTCGATCCAGGTGGTCCGGCCGCCCTGCGCGCTGGTGACGCCGAATCGGGTCACCGCGTTCTGCTTGCCGGGCCGCGGATAGGGCGAGGCGGTGACCGGTTTCTCGGGGTGCGCGGGGTCGGCGATCCAGAGCTTCTCGACGCCGGTGGAATCGGCCTGTTCCCAGACGAGCGAGCGCGAGTCGCCCGACCACCACCATCCGGTGTATCGGCGCAGCTCCTCCTGGGCGACGAACTCCGCTTCGGCGTGGGTGACGAGCGGGGTGGCGCCGTCGGTGATCTGCAGCTCGGACCCGCCGTCCACCTTCGCGACCCACAGCTCGGCGCCGCGGACGAACCCGACGCTCTTGCCGTCGGGCGAGAGGCGCGGATCGAAGACCGGCTCTCCGTTCGGCCCCGGGCCCGCTACCTGGCGGGCTTCGCCCCCCGTGACGGGCACCAGGTAGGCGCGCCCGGAGAGCGACACCAGCACCGTTCTCCCGTCCTGGGACAGATCGTAGCTGGTGAAACCGCGCGAGGTGACGCGCATGCGCTCGCGGCGGGCGGCTTCGGCGGGCGAGAGCTCCTCCGCGACGCCGCCCAGCACCTGCTCCGGCGTGATCAGCTCGCGCGTCTGCGAGGTCTTCACGTCGAAGGAGAAGAGCCGCAGCTCGGGCTTGCGGGGCAGCGCCCGCAGGAACAGCACGGCGCTTCCGTCGGGGGTGACGCGGATCGAGGTCGGCCGCCCGAGATCCCAGTACCGGGTCTGGGTGAGGCCCTGCAGGAACTGGAAGTCCGGATCTTCCTGCGCGGGCGCGGCAAACGGCAGCGCCAGGCAGAGGAGCAAGGCGGTCCTGTGCATGTGGGCTCCAACCTTGCCATGACCTGCCGCGGGGCGCACGCTCGCTGCGGAGCGGCGGTAGGCAGGCGGCACACACCGCGATCGGAGGGACCGTGTTCGGCCAAGCGACGCTCGCCCTCGCCCTCCTCGCCGCTCCTTCCCTCGGCGCGACACGCCTCAGGACGCCCGACGAAACGGCGCTCAAGGCGTTCCGCCTCACCACTGACAACGTCCGCAAGGCGGCCGCCGTGGCCCGCCGCCTCGCCGCCGCGGTCGCGAAGGACCCCGGCCTCGCCCGATCCATTGAAAAGAACGCGCAGCACCGCGAAACCCTGGACGCGAAAGCGAAGGCGCTCGAGATCGACCCGCGCGTAGCTTCGGCTCTCCGCGCCGAGTCGATCAGCGCGCGCGAGTACGCCATGGTGGAGATGGCCGCCTTGCAGGCCGGCATGGTCGCCGCCATGAAGTCCCGGGGCGTCCAGATGGACCCGGCCGACCTCCGCGAGGCGATCAACCCGGCGAACGTGGCGTTCGTGGAGACGCACCGCAAGGAGATGGACGAGCTGGCGCGCAGCCAGGACGATCTACGGAAGGTGAGCAAGGCGGCGCAGGGCGAGCAGAAGTGAGCCGGAAGTAGGCGCTCATGCAGGGGTCTCGTCTCCAAATCGGTGCGAACCATCTATTAGCAACACGTCGAAGCGGCACCTCGGTCATCTGACCGATGCTCATTTGGTGCCGAATGGATTACTGCTTAAATCAATGGCGCAACGGAAGAAGCAGCTTGCATTCGAGTTGAGGTATCGCGGGCGCGGTGGGTACCGGCCTGGCGCGGGACGGCCGAAGAAACCCGGAGCCGGCGTGCCGCACGTGCGCAGGCCGAGGCTCGCAGCGCGGCATCCCGTCCACGCGACGGCCCGCGTGAGCGACGGCGCAGCTCGGCTCCGGAGCCGCGACTGCTTCCGCGTGGTGGCATCGTGCATCGGCAAGATGCGCGACCGCGACGGCTTCCGGATCGTCCACTTCTCCGTTCAGTCGAACCATCTGCACCTGATCGTCGAAGCGCAAGACGCA
The DNA here is from genome assembly GCA_045802765.1 of Myxococcales bacterium. Classification (GTDB taxonomy): domain Bacteria; phylum Myxococcota; class Myxococcia; order Myxococcales; family 40CM-4-68-19; genus VBKO01. The sequence continues at coordinate 6,491 of JBJMQJ010000159.1, read as the reverse complement.
CTGGCCCTGGCCCGGGGAATCCAGGGCCTCTCGATCAGCATCGCGAGGGCAGTGAATGGCGTGCTCGAGCGCCAAGGAAAGGTATTTGCGGACCGGTATCACGCCCACCAACTCCGCTCGCCGACGGAGACTGCGAATGCCATCGCGTACGTGCTCGGCAACGCAATGATCCATGCTGCACGTCGCGTACGGCCGGCGCAGCCCGAGGCGGTCGACTTCCTGACGTCGTACGGGCACCGGCAACTCGTCGCGCTGCCGCAGACGTGGTTGCTCCGCATCGGTTGGACGCTGAGCCTTCCTCCGCCGCGCTCGGCTACGCGGTGATCAACTTGTGCAGCTGCCCTGCGGGTCCGCGTCGTCGTACCTGAATTCCGTTCCGCAGCAGACCGGGCACACAAAAGCAGGCACGCGCGCTACGCCCGCATCAGCGCCGCTCCCCAGTGGAAGCCCGAGCCGAGCCCGACGAAGCAGACGAGGTGGCCAGGTTGGATGCGGCCGTTCTTCCTGCACTCGTCGAGTGCGATGGGGATGGTGGCCGCGGTGGTGTTTCCGTAGCGCTGGATGTTGTTGTAGACGCGATCGTTGGAGAGGCCCAGGGTGCGCTGGACCACCTCGTTGATGCGCAGGTTCGCCTGGTGGGCGATGAGCAGATCGATCTCGGCGACCGAGACGCCCTGGTTCTTGCACAGCTCGCGCACCACCTCGGGCATGCGCGCCACCGCGAGCTTGAAGACGGCGCGGCCGTTCATCTCGGGCACGTGGCGCCACTCGCGCACGTCGGCCTCGTTGACGTAGGGCCGGCGGGCGAATCCCGCCCCGGGGACATAGAGGTCCTTGAAATTGGCCCCGTCCGAATGGACCTGGAAGCCGAGCAGCCCCTTTTCGCCATCGCCCTGGCGCAGCACCACGGCGCCGGCGGCATCGCCGAACAGGACGACGCGATCCCGGAAGCCCGTGTACACCGCCTTCTCCTCGGGAGTGGGCGGCTCGCCGCCGCGGCCGAGGAGGTAGTCCCATTTGGTCCACGGCATGAACCCGGTGTGCACCTCGGCGCCGACCAGGAGCACGGTGGTGGCCTGGCCTGCCTTGAGCAGCGCGTCCGAGATCTGCAAGCCGTAGATGAACCCGGTGCACTGCTGCCGGATATCGAGGGCCGGCACATGCGACATTCCGAGCTTGTCTTGCAGGATGCCACCGCACCCTGGGAAGTAGTGGTCCGGCGTCATCGTGGCGAAGACGATGTAGTCGATCTCTTCCTTGGCGATGCCCGCGTCCTCGATCGCCTTCCTCGCCGCGCCGGCGCCGAGGTCGCTCGTGGTGGTTCCCTGCTCGACGTAGTACCGGGTCTCCACGCCGCTGCGTTCGCGGATCCACTCGTCGGAGGTGTCCATCATGCGGGCGAGCTGGTCGTTCGTGACGAGGTTCTGGCCGGTGACGAAACCGCTGCCGAGGATCTGGGTGTGCATTCGCGAGGCCTCCGGCGGCGGGTCCTAGCAGACGCGGGCGCCCGGCGTCGCGCCGCGCTGCGGCAGCAAAACGGAGGCCTATCGGCGGCCGCTGCGCAAGGTGAGGAGCGCGCAGAGGCCGCCCGCGGCGGACAGGCCCGCGCAGATCCACATCGCGCGAGGAAAGCCGGCTGCGAGCGAGGCGGCGTCGGCCGCGGCGATTCCCGCGAGCAGCGGCAGCAACGCGACCGCGAGCAACCCGGCCAGTCGCGAAATTGCCGTATTGACCGCGGCGGCGACTCCCGCGTGGCGTTCGTCCGCCCCGGCGAGCACGGCCGTGGTGAGCGGCGCGACGGTCGTGGCGAGGCCTAGACCCAGCACCGCGGTCCCGGGCAGGACCCCCGAAAGGTAGCTCGAACCCTCGTGGGCGTGCGCGAGGAGGGCGACACCGGCGGCCGCGATCACCGGCCCTGCCGTCATCGGCGCCCGGTAACCGATGCGCGAGGCGAGCTTGCCGGCTGGCGAGGAGAGCACGAGCAGCAGCAGGGTGAGCGGCGTGAGCGCCGCGCCGGCGGCAAGGGGCGAATACCCGAGCACCGTTTCGAGGTGGATGATGAGCAGGAACGTCGCTCCGCCCATGGCGAAGTAGACGGCGAGCGTCACCGCGTTCGCGCCCGAGAACTGCCGCGAGCGGAAGAGGTCCAGCGGGAGCATCGGATTCGTCGTGCGACCTTCGATCCAGACGAATGCCGCGAGAGAGGCTGCTCCCAGCGCGGCGGCTGCCCCGACGCCAGGTCCATGCGCCGCCGACTCGATCAGCGCGTAGACGCACCCGCCGAGCCCCACCGTCGCTGCCGCCGCGCCAGGCACGTCGATGCGCAAGGGGCCGCGGGTCCGCGACTCGGGGATGCAGCGCAGCGCGGCCCACGTCGCCGCGGCGACGAGCGGCAGGTTCAAGAAGAAGATCACGCGCCACGACCAGGCCGTGATCAGCCAGCCGCCCAGCAGTGGACCGACCGCCGCCGTCACGCCGGAGAGGCCCGCCCAAGCGCCGATCGCCTGGCCCTGCTCGTCGTCGGTAAAGCTCGAGCGCAGGACGGCCAAGCTTCCCGGCACCAACAAGGCGGCGCCCGCGCCCTGCACCGCGCGCGCCGCGATCAACGCTCCGATCGAAGGCGCGAGTCCGCAGGCCACCGAAGCGATCATGAACCAGACGAGGCCGGCGACGAATGTCTTGCGCCGCCCCGCCGCGTCGCCCAGCGAGCCGCCGAGGAGCAGCAGCGAGGTGAGCGTGAGCAGGTAGGCGTCGACCGTCCACTGCAGACCGGCGATTCCGGCTCGCAGCTCGCGCCCCAGCACCGGCAGCGCCACGTTGACCACGGTCGAGTCGAGGAACGCCACGCCCGAGCCAAGCGCCGTGGCGAGCAAGATGCCCCGGCCCCGCGCGGTGCGCAGGCCGACGGTCACAGCCGCAGGCCGCGCGGAACGAAGGCGCGGCCGAGCAGCTCGAACAAGGCCTGCGCGAGCAGGGCGAGCACCGCCGCGGGTACGGCGCCCTCGAGGATGAGCCCGAGGTCGGCGAGGCGGATCCCGGTGAGGATGGGCTGGCCGTATCCGCCGGCGCCGATTAGCGCCCCCAGTGTCGCGGTGCCCACGTCGATCACGGCCGCGGTCTGGATCCCCGCGAGGATGTTCGGAGAGGCGATGGGCAGCTCGATGAGCCGCAGCCGCGCCAGCCGGGGAAGGCCGAGCGCCTGGGCGGAATCGCGGATCTCGGGCGGGATGCCCGACAGGCCGGCCGCCGTGTTCCGTACGATGGGGAGCAGGCTGTAGAGGAAGAGCGCCGCGATCGCGGGGCGCGCGCCGATGCCCAACAGCGGGATCATGAACACGAGGATCGCCAGCGAGGGAATCGTCTGCACGAGGCCCACGGCGCCGAGCAGCACCTGTCCGCCGCGCGGCGTGCGCGCGGCGACGATGCCCAGCGGAACCGCGACGACCACCGCAACGGCCAGCGAAATCCCGACCAGCTCGAGGTGCTCCAGCGTGCGCGCGCCAATCCGGCGGGCGCGGCTCTCGACGGCCGCCGTGGCCCGCACCCCGAGGTCGCGCGCCAGGAAGTCCGCCGCGACCACGGCGTCCGGTTCGCGGCGCAGCTTGACGCGCGCGTTCATCTCGATCATCTCGCGCGCGGAGATGCGGCCCTCGAGCCTGCGCAGAGCGGCGGCGGCCCCTTCGGGAAGGTCCTTGCGCCACAGCAGCACCGCCTCGTAGTCGGGGAAGAAGCGCCGCACATCCTCCAGCACCAGGAGGTCGTAGGCGGCGATCTCCGCATCGGTGGTGTAGAGGTCGGTCGCGTCGATCGCGCCGCTCGCGAGCGCGCGGACGGCGACGTCGTGCTCCAGGCCGCGGACGTTCCGCTGCGGCAGCCCGTACGCGCCGCGCAGCGCGGGCCAGCCGTCCTTGCGGTCCATGAACTCGTTGCTCAGGCCGAGCCGCAGCTCGGGGTGACGCGCCAGGTCGTCCAGGGTGCGGATCCGCAGCCTCTCGGCGACGGCGCGCCGCATGCCGATGGCGTAGCTGTCGGAGAACCCCAGCGACCTGGACATCACCACGCCCTTCGCCGCGACGCGCTCGCGCAAGTCGCCTCGTCCCGGCAACAGCTCCTGCGCGATGGTGCCGGTGTACTCGGGATAGGCGTCGATCTCGCCGCGGAGGAGCGCGTCCCAGAGGATGCGCGATCCGCCCAGCTCCCGCCGGTGCGCCGTCGCGACGCCCGCGCTGCGGGCGAGCTGCGCCGCGGTCTCGGCGACGATCACCGACTCGGTGAACGCCTTGGACCCGATCTGCATCACCGCGAGCAACGCCAGGATCATCGCAGCCGCTCCAGCGGGGCCCGCTGCGCGTGGATGAAGCGTGCCACGTATGGATCCGCCGGAGCGCGGGCCAGGTCCTCGAAGGTGCCCTGCTGCGCAATGCGCCCTTCGTGGAGCAGCGCGATGCGGTGAGCGAAGAAGGCCGCCTCGCCCAGGTCGTGCGTCACCAGCACCACGGTCTTGCGCAGCTGCTCGAAAGCGGTCCGCAGATCTCCTTGCAAGTCGAACCGGGTCACCGGGTCGAGGGCGCCGAGCGGCTCGTCGAGGAGGAGCACCTCCGGGTCGAGCATCAGCGCGCGCAGCAGGCCCACGCGTTGCGCCTGCCCGCCGGAGAGCTGCGCGGGGTACTGCTGCAGCGCCGACTCGGGCAGCCGCGCCAGGTGCAGCAGCTCGTCGAGGCGGCGCGCGATGCGCTCCTCGGGCCACTTCAGCCAGCGGGCGACGAGCGTCACGTTCTGCCCGGCCGTCAGGTGGGGGAAGAGCCCGCCGCCCTGCACTACGTAACCGATGCGGCGGCGGAGCTCGGCCGGGTCGAGCGCGCCGACGTCTTGGCCGCGGAAGCGCACCACGCCCCGGTCCGGCGCGAGCAGGCCGAGCAGGAGGCGCAACAAAGTGGTCTTCCCGGCGCCGCTGGGACCCAGCACGGCCAGGGTCTCGCCCTCCGCGACGCGCAAGTCGAGCGGCCCCAGGGGTCCGAAGCGGTGCGCCACTCCTTCGAGCTCGAGCACGGCGGGCACGGTTCCTTGTACTGCACGCAGAGCGCGCGCGCAGGTTTGCAAACCGCGCGCCGGCGCGGGATCGTGCGCGCCCCGGAGGTGCCGCAGATGAACCGATTGGTCCCGCTGCTGCTGCTGCTGGTGCTGGGATGCGCCGTGGATCGCGGAACGTCGGCGACGCCCGCGCCGGCTCCCGGGGGCCCCAGCCCCAACCCGACGGCCGCGGCGAGCACGACGGCGCCCGGAGCCGAAGCGCCCGAGGCGCGCCCCCCGGCGCTGCGGCTTCCGGACACCGTGCGTCCCGTCCGCTACCGGCCGTCCCTCACCATCGTGCCGGACAGCGACCGCTTCGATGGCGTCATGGAAATCGACCTCGACGTGCTCGCCGCCACGCAAGTCGTGTGGCTGAACGCGCAGGATCTCGAGATCTCGGCGGCGGAAGCGCGCGCGGGTGGAGCGGCCTTGTCGGGCCGCGTGCTCGCGCAACCGAAGGACTTCGTCGGCATCGCCTTCGACAGGCCGCTCCCTCCCGGCAACTCGCTCTTGCGCTTGACGTACTCCGGCCGCATCTCGCGCCGCGACAGCGCGGGGATCTTCAAGACCGAGGACGGTGGCCGGTGGTACGCGTCGACGCACTTCGAGCCGATCGACGCGCGCCGCGCATACCCGTGCTTCGACGAGCCCTCGTTCAAGGCGCCCTGGCAGCTCACGCTCCGCATCAAGACCGGACAGCTAGCGTTCAGCAACACCCCCGTCGAGCGGCAGCAAGACAAAGGGGACGGATTCACCATCGTGCGGTTCGCGCCGACGCGACCGTTGCCGAGCTATCTCACCGCCTTCGCCGTGGGCCCCTGGGAACGGATCGACGCGGGGAAGGCGGGGGAGGGCGGCACGACCGTGGGCGTGATCGTGCCGGAGGGCCTTTCGCCGCAGGCCGGCTGGGCCAAGGAGATCACGCCGCAGATCGTGCCGCGGCTGGAGGGATGGTTCGGAATCGCGTACCCCTTCGAGAAGCTCGACGTCATCGCCGTTCCGCTCGCTCGCGGCGCGATGGAAAACGTGGGGCTCGTCACCTACGGTTCGACGCTCCTCCTCGTGCCTCCCGGCGAGGACACCCCTGCCTTCCGCCGCGCGCAGGCGAGCGTCTCCACCCACGAGCTCGCCCACATGTGGTTCGGAGATCTGGTCACCAATGCCTGGTGGGACGACCTGTGGCTGAACGAGGCGTTCGCCACCTGGATGACCTACAAGGCGCTGGAGTCGTGGCACCCAGAATGGGGCGCGGCGCTGGATCGCGTCGGAGCTCGCGGGCGCGCGTTGGCGGCGGACAGCCTGCTCACCGCGCGGCGCATCCGCCAGCCGATCGAGTCGGACGACGACATGCTCAACGCGTTCGACGCGATCACGTACCAGAAGGGCGCGTCGGTCATCCACATGTTCGAGCAGTTCGTCGG
>JBJMQJ010000013.1:0-5849 GCA_045802765.1 Myxococcales bacterium | reverse complement strand
TTCGCCGGCAGCTGCACGTTCTACGGCCTTCAGGACGGCCTGGGCACGGCGGCGCGCTTCAGCTATCCGATGGGGATGTCGTTCAGCGCGCGCTGGGGACTGCTCGTCGCCGACGAGCAGAACCACGTGGTGCGCGCGATCGATCCGTCCACGGGCGCGGTCACCACCCTCGGCAACCCCGGCGGCGACGCCGACGCGGATGGGATCCCCGCCAGCGAGGCGCTCTTCGCGTTCCCGACCGCGGTCGCGGCGGCCGACGACGGCCGTATCTTCGTGATCAGCTCCAGCCCCGGCGTGCAGGAGGTGAAGATCAAGGTCATCGCCGCCGACGGCCAGCGCACCGTCACGACGCTCGCAGGCGGATCGGTCGATGGATACCAGGACGGCAGCGGCGCGTCCGCGCTCCTGCAGCCGCAGGGCGGCGCGATCTGGGACGGAACCGGGCTCCTCTTCTCCGATCCGGGCAGCCACCGCATCCGCCGCCTCGTTCCCGGGATCGACGCGGCCAGCTCCATCGTCCAGACGGTCGCGGGCAGCGGCAGCCCCGCCATCGCGGACGGCTCCGGCGGCTCCGCCGGCTTCTCCATCCCGCTCGGCCTCTACCGCGCCGCCGACCAGACGATCTACGTGGCCGATGGCGGCGGAGCCATCCGCGCCCTGCGCCCCTGACCGCCTGAGACGCCCATCTCGCCGCGGCACGAGTGGCCCGCCACGGCGGGTTGACATCTGGACCGCGACGCATTTATTATTGGTCGTATGGTAAATAATGTCGCAGGGGTCGGGTTGCTGGTATTGGCGGCGTGCAGCGGGCGTGGGGATGGGGCGGAGCTGCAAGGGGTCGTCGAGCTGCACGAGCGGCAGCTCGGGTTCGACGTGCAGGGGCGACTGGCGCAGCTCTACGTTCACCGCGGGCAGCGGATCGAGGCCGGCCAGCTGCTCGCGGCGCTGGACGATGCCCTGCAGCGGCCGGTTCGCGACGCGCGCGCGCAAGACGCCGAGGCCGCTCAGGCGCAGCTCGACCTGCTCCGCTCCGGCACGCGCGGCGAGGACCTGCTCGCAACCGAGGCGCAGCTGCGCGGAGCGAGAGCGGCCGAGAGCACCGCCAGCGAGCAGCTCCAACGAAACCGGCGGCTGCGCCAGACGGGCGTGGTCGCGCAGGCGCAGCTGGACGAAGCTGAAGCGCAGGCCGCCCGGGCGCGGGCGGAGCGCGAATCGCTCGAGCAACGCCTGCTCGCCCAGAAGAATGGCGCTCGCGCCGCCGAGCTCCGCCAGGCCAAAGCGCGCGCGGATTCCGCCCGCGCGGCACTCGCCACCGAGGAGGCGCGCCTCGCGCGCTCGGTACTGCGTGCGCCCGTCTCCGGCGTGGTCCTCGACACCACCGCGGAGCCAGGCGAGGTGCTCGCGGCCGGGACGCCCGTCGTCGTCCTGGGCGAGACCCGCCGTCCCTACCTGGACGTGTTCGTTGCCCAGCAGGACCTCGCCGGCGTTCGCGTCGGAGCGGCCGCGAGCGTGCGAGTCGACGCAGCGCGCGAGCCCTTCCGCGGGACAGTCTCGGACGTGGCGCGCGCCACCGAGTTCACCCCGCGATACCTGTTCAGCCCTCGCGAGCGCGCCAACCTGGTGGTCCGCGTCCGGATCGACGTCGAGGATCCCGCCGAGCAGCTGCACGCCGGCGTGCCCGCCTTCGCGCGCATCGATCGGACGGTTGACCCCGCGGAGGCGCGGCGATGACCGCCGAGGCCGCCGCCGGATCCGAGCCGATCATCGCGACGGAGCACCTGTCGCGCCGGTTCGGCGACTTCGTCGCCGTGAAGGACGTCTCGCTGCGCGTGAGCCGGGGTGAGATCTTCGGCGTCCTGGGACCGAACGGCGCCGGGAAGTCCACCACCATCCGCATGCTCTGCGGCATTCTCGACCCGAGCGGCGGCCGCGGCACCGTGGTGGGCTACGACGTCGCCACCGAGGCGGAACGGATCAAGGAGCGCATCGGGTACATGACCCAGCGCTTCAGCCTGTACGAGGACCTTTCGGTCCGCGAGAACCTGCGCTTCTACGCCGGATTGTACGGGGTCACCTCCCGCCTCCGCGCGGCCCGCGTGGAAGAGGTGCTGCGCAAGAGCGGGCTCCTGGACCGCCGCGACCAGATCGCCGGCACGCTGTCCGGCGGTTGGAAGCAGCGGGTGGCGCTCGCCTGCGCCACCATCCACGAGCCCCCGCTCCTCTTCCTCGACGAGCCGACCGCCGGGGTGGATCCGGTCAGCCGCCGGGAGTTCTGGGAGCAGATCCACGATCTGTCGCGCGGCGGCACCACCGTTCTGGTCACCACCCACTACATGGACGAAGCGGAGCGCTGCCACCGCCTGGCGTTCATCTTCCGCGGCAGCGTGCTCGACGTGGGCACGCCCGAGGAGGTGGTCGCCCGGCGCGGGCTGCGCTGCGCGGAGCTGATCGTCGACGACGCAGGCGCGGTGGCGCGGTCGCTGCGCGCGCTGCCGGAGATCGACGAGGTGGCCCACTACGGCCATGTCCTGCGCCTGGCTACGCTCGGCGGCGCCGATCCCGAGCAGGTGGCGGCCCGCGTCGCCGGCCGCCTCGGCGCGCGCGTATCCCAGTCGCGCCCGACACGAGCGACGGTCGAGGATGCCTTCGTCTCCATGGTGCGCCGCGAAGCGCAGCAAGGGAGGGCCGCATGAGCGACGCCGCCCTCGCCGCAGCCGCTCCCGCGGTGGACGCGCGCCGACGGAGAGCCGCTTCGCTCGACGCTTCGTTCTCACGGCTGTGGTCCGTCGCGGTCAAGGAGGTGCTGCAGCTCTGCCGCGACCGGCTCACGCTCGCCATGATGGTGGCGCTGCCGGTGATCCAGCTGACGCTCTTCGGGTACGCCATCGACACCGACGTGCGGCACGTCCCGACGGTCGTCTACGACCAGGACGGGTCGGCGCGCTCCCGCGACTTCGCGCGGAGCCTCGAGGCGACGGGGTTCTACGACTTGAAAGGCGAAGTGCGCGGCTACGGCGAAATCGAGCGCGCCCTCCGCTCCGGCGCGGCGCGCGTGGCGCTGGTCGTCCCGCCCCGCTGGTCAGCGGATCTCCTGCGCGGGCGTCCCGCTCCGCTGCAGCTCGTGGTGGATGGTTCCGACCCGCAGACGGTCGCGAGCGCGACCAATACCGCGGCCGGGCTCGCCCAGGCGCGCTCGCTCGAGTTGCTCGTGCGGCGAGGCCAGGCGGCGCCGCGCATCGAGCTCGCCGCGACCACCTGGTACAACCCCGACCTCCGCAGCGCGATCTACATCGTGCCGGGCCTCACGGGCGTCATCCTGACGATGACCATGGTGATGATCACCGCCATGGCCATCGCCCGGGAGCGCGAGCGCGGCACGCTCGAGCAGCTGATCGTCTCGCCGCTGCGCCGGGGGGAGCTGATCCTCGGCAAGATCGTCCCGTACGTCGCGATGGGCCTCTTGCAGATGACCTTGATCCTGGTTCTGGGGCGCCTCTTGTTCGACGTGCCTATCGTGGGATCGATCGGGCTGCTCTACTCGTTCGCGCTCGTCTTCATCGCGGGGAACCTCGCGCTCGGCCTCTTCTTCTCCACGCTCGCGCAGACGCAGCAGCAGGCGATGCAGATGTCGTTCTTCTTCCTCCTGCCCAACATCCTCCTCTCCGGGTTCATGTTCCCCTGGGACGCGATGCCCGTCGCGATGCAGTGGATGTCGCAGGCGCTGCCGCTCACCCATTTCCTGCGCATCGTGCGCGGCGTCGCGCTGAAAGGGAGCGGCTTCGTCGACCTCCTGCCCGAGGCGCTTTGGATGGGGGGAATCCTCGTCGCCCTGCTCGTCTTCTCCTCGCTGCGGTTCCGGAAGAAGCTCGCTTGATGGCGCGCCCCCGCTCCGACATCGCCCCGCGCATCGTGCACGCCGCGCGCGACCGCTTCCTGAAGCACGGCGTGGACGGCGCCTCGCTGCGGGAGATCGCCCGGGCGGCGCGCACCAGCGTGGGCATGGTCCACTACTATTTCCCCACCAAGGACGACCTGCTGCTCGCCGTGATCGAGGAAGTGTACGGCGCGATGTCGGCGGACATCCGCAAGGCGCTCGAGCCCGACGCGAGTGTCGAGGATCGGCTGCGCCGGCTGTACACGCGCATCGCCGCGATGAGCGAGGAGGAGTTCACCGTCATCCGCATCGTGCTGCGCGAGGCGCTGGTCTCCTCCGGCCGGCTGAAAAAGGTGTTCGCCCGCTTCACCGCGGAGGGAGCGCACGTCCCCCTGATCGCCGGCACCGTGATGGAGGGGATCCAGACGGGGGCCCTGCGCGACGACGTGAACCCGCTCTTCCTCCTGGTCGCGACCACGGCGCTCGGCTTCATGCCGGTGGTGGCGCGCCGGCTGGCCCAGGGCGCCCTGCCCGATCTGCAACTTCCGCCCCCAGCGGAGATGGCGGCCGGCATGACCCAGGCGCTCCTGCACGGGATCGGCGGGCGCGAGGTGCGCAGGAAGGCCGATCTCGGGTAGAACCGCACGCCCGGAGGCCCCTCGATGCGTTCGCTGGACCGCCTACGCCAGAGCTACGACGAGGACGCGCAGGTCGTGATCCAGGACCGGAAATCTCCGCCGCGGCTGCTCTTTTCCGATACGGAGCTGCTGCTGGAGGAGGTCCCCATCGGCACGCGGGTGGTGTTCCCCAACCCGCCCATCGAGCCGCTGGCCAACTGGCGCGCCGCCATCCGCTGGGCCATCAACCACCCGGAAGGATGCGACCCGCTCCACGCGCAGCTGCGACCGGGCATGAAGGTGCTCATCGCGCTCGACGACATCTCGCTGCCGCTGCCGCCGATGCGCACGCCCGACGTCCGCCAGACGATCCTGGAGATCGTGCTGAACCTCCTCGCGGACAGCGGCGTGGACGACGTCCACCTGCTCATCGCGAACGCGCTCCACCGCCGCCTGACCCCGCGCGAGATGGAGCGGATGGTCGGCTCGAAAATCTTCGATTCCTACTATCCGGACCGGTACACGAATCACGACGCCGAGGAGCCCGGCGGAATCGTCGAGCTGGGCGAGACCGAGGCGCACGAGAAGGTGCGCATCTCGCGGCGCGCGGTGGAAGCCGATCTGGTCATCTACTGCAACGTGAACTTCGTCCCCATGGACGGCGGCCACAAGTCGGTCGGCACGGGCCTCACCGACTACCTCGGGTTGCGCGCGCACCATACGCCGCACGCCATTCGCGGCAGCAAGTCGTACATGGAGCCGAAGCACTCCGCGCTGCACGGCTCGGTGGACCGCATCGGCCGCGTCATCGATCACGCGATCGACGTCTTCCACATCGAGACCTGCCTGAACAACCGGATGTACGACGGGCCTCTCGCCTTCCTCGGCAAGCGCGAGGAGGACTTCACCGATCTCGACCGCACCGCGCTCGCCGGGCTGCGCTGGACGCTGGGCAAGACGCCGCGTGCGCTGCGGCAGCAGATCTTCCACCGCGTCCCCGCCGCATACGGCCTCATCGCCGTCGCGGCGGGACGGACCGAGCTGGCGCACGAGAAGATCCTCGAGGCGTGCCGGCGGCAGGTCTTCGTCAAGGTGAAGGGCCAGGCGGACATCCTCAACTGCGGCATCCCCTACATTTCGCCGTACAACGTGAGCTCGATCTTGAACCCGCTGCTCGTGCAGGTGATGGCCTGCGGCTACTTCTTCAACATGAACCGCGGCATCCCTCTGGTGAAGAAGGGCGGCACGCTGATCCTCACCCATCCCTGCATGGACGAGTTCGATCCGGTGCAGCACCCCAGCTACATCGAGTTCTTCCACCGGCTCTTGCCGGAGACGACCGACGCGATGGAGCTGCA
>JBJMQJ010000158.1:0-6899 GCA_045802765.1 Myxococcales bacterium | reverse complement strand
GAAGATGTCGTACGGAGCGGGATTGCCTTCGTTCGACGTCTTGCTCGCCTTCGAGGCCGCGAGCCAGAAGTTCTTCCACGCGGTGAGCCCCGCGATGGATGCCGGCGAGTCGAGGTTCCCGACCCACTTGTGTGCGTGCGTGTACGCGATGCTCCCGCCGTAGTCGTAGACGAAGCTCATCGCGTAGTACCAGTCGGTACCGGCGATGTAGACGGGCGAGAAGCCCTGCGTCCCCTTGTTCGCAGACGCGAGCTTGGAGAGATCGGAGGTGAACTGCGACAGGCTCGTCGGCAGCGCCTTGATCCCGGCCTTCGACCACGCGTCGGTCCGGTAGGTGACGACCCGCGAGCCCGCGTAGTACGGGACGCCGTACAGATGACCGCCGTACATGCCCGACTTCGCGAGGCCCGCGAGCCAGTTGGCGGAGTTCGCGAAGTTGCTCTTGAAGGACGAGATGTCCGCGAACGCCCCTGCTGCCATGTACTTCGTCATCTCGGTGTTGCCCATCTCGATGACGTCCGGCGTATTGCCGCCCGCCAGCGTTGCGTCGAACTTCTGGAGATGGTCACCCCAGTTCTGGTACTGCACGTCGACCGTCCATCCGGGATGGTCGGACTGGAACTGCTGGTTCGCTGCAGCGACGATGTCCGGCCAACCCGACTGTGCGTCGACCTGAAGCCAGACCGTCAACTTGTTGGCCTGCTGCCGCCCGGTCGACGCGCCGGCCGTAGCCGCCATGACGCCGAGCGCGACGGCTAGAGCGGCCGCCACGACAACTCGTAGTCTCATGCAAGTCTCCTCGAGCCGTCGACGCCCGGTGGCAAGGTGGTCGGTGCGTCGATTGGTCTATACCAGTTGGCCACGGGCGGACATTGGCATACCAGACCAACCGTGTCAACCCCGGCTTTCGCCGGTCCGCTCGAGCCGTCAGCCTTGCGGCGTGCGGAGCTCGGTCACGATGCGGTAGCGGTCGCCGCGGTAGACCGAGTGGACGAACTCGACCGTGCGGTCGCGCTCGTCGCGGCTCGTGCGCTCGAAGAGGAATGCGGGCGAGTGGAGCGGGACGCCGAGCGCCGCCGATTCCTCCTCGTTCGTCACCGTCGGCTCGATCGCCTGCGTCCCGTGGACGATGTGGATGCCGTACCGGTCGCGGAGCAGGTCGTAGAACGAGCCGGTCAGGTCCTTCGCCGTCAGACCGGGGACGAGACCCTCCGGGAGGTGCAGCGTCTCGATCGCCATCGTCTCCCCGTCGGCCATGCGAAGCCGCTTGATCACGAGGATCGGCTCGGATGGAGACACCTGCAGGAACCGCCCCAGCCGGGCGCCGGCGAGGATCGTCGTCATCGAGAGCGTCCGGCTGCCAGGCTCCATCCCACGCCGGCGCATGTCGTCGCTGAAGGAGGTGATGGTCAGCTCCTGGGAGATCTTCGGGTGCTGGACGTACGTCCCGCTGCCGCGGCGCCGGATGAGATAGCCCTCGCGCGCGAGGTCGTCGAGCGCGGCGCGAACGGTGAGGCGCGAGACCCCGAGATCGGCGCTGAGCTGGCGCTCGGAGGGAATGGCCGTGCCGACGCCGAGCTGCTGGATCAGGTCGAAGACCTGCTGGCGCGTATGGCTCTGCTTGGTCACCTTCTGGACGCTCATGGCCGGCGCACTATAGACCAGCGCTCCAAAATTGGTCAATGCCATTGCGTTTTTCGCTGTAGCCCGGTATAGACTGCATGCTCGTGGCCGGGATCGTGCTCGAACGCGTCAGCAAGGTCTTCGGCGGCGGAGTCGTCGCGGTCGACGACGTCTCGCTCGAGATCCAGAGCGGTGAGTTCCTCGTCCTGGTCGGCCCTTCCGGGTGCGGCAAGTCCACGCTTCTGCGCATGATCGCTGGGCTGGAGGACGCCACCGGCGGCACGATCAGCATCGACGGGCGCGACGTCACCGAGCTGCCGCCGCGGTCGCGCGACGTGGCGATGGTGTTCCAGAGCTACGCCCTCTATCCGCACATGAGCGTGCGCGAGAACCTCGGCTACGGCCTGAAGGTCCGCAAGACGCCGAAGAAGGAGGCGGCGGAGCGCGTCGCGCGCGCCGCGAAGCTCCTCGGCCTCGAGGAGATGCTCGACCGCAAGCCCGGCGCGCTCTCGGGCGGCCAGCGCCAGCGTGTTGCGATGGGCCGCGCGATCGTGCGCGAGCCGAAGGCCTTCCTCATGGACGAGCCGCTGTCGAACCTGGACGCGAAGCTCCGGGTGAGCATGCGCGCCTCCCTCGCCAGCCTCCACTCCCGCCTGCGCACGACGACGATCTACGTCACCCACGACCAGGTCGAGGCGATGACGCTCGGGCAGCGCGTCGCCGTGCTCCGCGACGGGCGCGTCCAGCAGGTGGACACGCCGCAGGCGCTCTACGCCCGGCCGACCAACCTCTTCGTGGCGGCATTCATCGGGTCTCCGGCCATGAACCTCGTCGAGGCCGAGCTCTCGGACGTCCGGCTTGAATTCGCCGGCTTCTCCCTCCCCATCGCGCGGCACACGGTTCCCGAGGGCGTGCACGGCCGCGTCGTCGTCGGGATCCGCCCCGAGACGTTCGAGGACGCAGCGTTCGCCGATCCGTCGCTGCCGCAGGTCGACGTTGACGTCGAGGTGGTCGAGGAGCTCGGCGCGGAGACGCACGTCATCTTCTCCGTCGACGCCGTCCCGGTGGACGTCAGCGGCGTGCGCGAGACGGACGAGGAAGAGGCGATGATCGGAGAGCGCACGCTCTTCACCGCTCGGGTCGTTCCGACGACGGCAGCGCAGCCGGGCGCGTCGCTCCGGCTCGCGGTGGATCCGTCTCGGTTCCACTACTTCGATCCCGAGACCGGAGCACGTTTCGCGGGCAGTGCGGCAGCGACTCTGGCTCCCGCTTAGTCTCGTCGTCGCAGCCGCGGCGACCTGGGCAGGGCCTGCAGCCGCCTCGCCGAGCGGGACCGTGACGATCGCGCCGCTGCGCGGCGCGCCCACTCCATCGTTGCTCGCGCGGGTCGCGGCCGGCCAGGTCGGAGGCGTGCTGCTGCTCGGGAACGCGTGGACGAGCGCCGCGGTGACGGCGGCGGCCGTCGACCGGCTGCAGCAGGTTGCCTGCCGGCGCGGCTCCCCGCTCCTCGTGACGACCGATCAGGAAGGCGGCAGCGTGCGGCGGCTGCCGTGGGCGCCGCCGAAGCTCGCGGCCGCGTCGATGCGAACCGCAGCCGAGGCGCGCGGACAGGCGGCGGCCGCAGCGGACGCGCTGCGCCGGGCCCACGTCTGGGTCGATCTTGCCCCCGTCGCCGACACGATCTCGACCTCGCGGAGCTTCCTCGGCACGCGCTCCTTCGGCAGCGATCCCACACTCGTCTCGTCCCTCACCGCCGCGTTCGTCTCGGGCCTCCAGGGCGGAGGCATCGCCGCGACGGTGAAGCACTTCCCGGGGCTCGGCAGCGCGGTCGCGAGCACCGACGACCGTGCCGTGCCCATCGGCCGCAGCGCGGCATTCCTCACAGCGCGGCTGGCGCCGTTCCAGGCCGCGATCACCACGGGCACGCGGCTCGTGATGGTCTCGAACGCGTCATATCCGGCGCTCGATCCGAGCGGCGTGCAGGCGGTCTTCTCGCACGCGATCGTCACCGACCTGCTGCGCGACCAGCTCGGCTTCGACGGGGTCGTGGTGACGGACGCGCTCGACGCAAAGTCGGTGGCGGCCGTGCCGCACGCGCCGGCGCGTGCGCTCGCGGCCGGCGTCGACCTGATGCTCTACAGCCGGACGTCCGCGAGCGAGGAGGGATACGCGAGCCTCGTCCGTGACGCGGCCGCCAGCGCGACCGTGCGCGCCGAGCTCGCGACGGCGGTGCAGCGGGTCGATGCGCTGAAGGCGTGGCTCGCCGCCCACGGCGGCCCCGCGTGCAAGTCGTGACACCGACGCCCGGGTACCTGGTACCGGTCGTGCCTGGGGCGGCCGCGTCCGGCGGGCAAAACACCTGCTCAGGCGGAGAGACCGGTACCAGGTACCGATACGGGAGTGTGACGCCTTCTACACGCCGAGGCGGTCGAGCGTCGCCTCGTCGCGGCGCCAGCGCGGCCGGACCTTGACGACGAGCTCGAGGAAGATCTGGTGCCCGACGAGGGCCTCGATCTCGGGGCGGGCGCGTGTGCCGATGTCCTTCACGATCGAGCCGCCCTTGCCGACGACGATCTGCTTCTGCGACTCGGTCTCGACGAGGAGGAACGCGCGGATCGCCTGCTCGCTCATCTCCTCGATCTCGACGGAGATCGCGTGCGGGATCTCGTCGCGGGTGAGCCAGAGCGCCTTCTCGCGGATGAGCTCCGCGATCTGCGCCTCGACCGACAGATCGGTGCGTTGCTCTCGGGGGAAATAGAGCGGCCCCTCCGGCAGGAGCCCGACGAGCTCGTCGCGCAGTTGCGCGATTCCGTCGCCGGTCTTCGCGCTCACCGGGTGGAGCGCGTGGAAGTTGCCCAGCCGCGCGGCCGCGTTCATCTGCTCGGCGATGTGTCCGGCCTTCAGGCGGTCGACCTTGTTGAGCGCGATCACGACCGGCACGTCGAGCGAGAACACGCGCGAGGCGATGAAGCGGTCCCCCGCGCCGATCCGTTCGCGCGCAGAGAGCACGAAGACGACCGCGTCGACCTCCTCGAACGACATGTCGACGGTGTGCTGCATCCGTTCCGTGAGCGCGTCGCGCGGTCGCTGGAAGCCGGGCAGGTCGGCGAGGACGAGCTGGTAGTCGTCGGCGTTCGCGATCCCGAAGATCCTCCGTCGCGTGGTCTGCGGCTTGTCCGAGACGATCGCGACCTTGCCTCCGCAGAGCGCATTGACGAGCGTCGACTTGCCGACGTTCGGCCGGCCGGCGACGGCGACGAAGCCCGATTTCACTCCGGGAGATCCCAGCTGTCCGGGAGCAGCTCGTCCGCTCCGTAGTCCGCGATCGTCCCGTCGGCGCGCCGGAACGACACGCGCCCGATGCGCCACTCGTGCAGCCATTGCCGGCAGCCGCCACAGGGCGACGCCGTGATGCCGATCGCTTCGATGCCGCCGGGGCGCACGCCCGCGCTCGCCGCGGCGGCGATCGCCGACTTCTCCGCGCAGACGCCGAGCGGATACGCGGCGTTCTCGACGTTGACGCCGTCGAAGACGCGACCGTCGCCGGTGAGCAGCGAAGCCCCCACGTGGTACTGCGAGTACGGCGCGTACGCCTTCGATGCCGCCACCTCCGCGCGCTCGACGAGCTCCGCCCCGGTCACGTCAGCACCTGGAAGACGACGAGCGTCACGAGCGCGCCGAGCGCGCCGCCGTAGAGCACCTCGAGCCGCGAGTGGACACCCGCCTCGACCCGCGTCTGCGCGACGAGAAGCGCCATCACGAACGTCAGCGACGAGATGAGGAAGCGGTGGTGGTCGTCGGACACGTACGTGGCGGCCATCCAGCCCGCGAACGCGATCCCGGAATGGCCGGACGGCAGGCCGCCGCGGAGCGGCGTGCCGCTCCGCGTCAGAGCCTTGGTCGCGATGACGACGAGGAAGACGAGCACGAGTGCCGTGAGCGTGATCTCGGCCGGCGCGTCGCGGACCCGGTCGAGCACGCGGGCGGTGCGATGCGCGGCAGCGTGCGCGAAGACGAGATAGCCGACGGCGATCGCCGTCACCGCTGCGATGAGGACCGCCCCGGCGGCGATGTCCTTCGCGAGCTTCGCATTCGGGTCGAACGACGTCGTCGAGACGTCGATCGCGCCCTCTATCGCGGAGTTGACCATCTCGGCGACGAGCACGAACGCGATCGCGATCAGGAGCAGGATGAGATCGTCGCGGCCCACTCCGAGCGCAGCCGCCGCGGCGATGACGACGATGGCGATGATGAAGTGGATGCGCAGGTTCCGCTGCGTGCGGAGGACGTGGATGATTCCTTCGAACGCGTAGTTGAAGCTGTCGAGCAGCGTCGGCGCGCGTCCCGGTGCGGGCGGCGGCGTCTCACGTGCGCGCTCGCGCGGCGGAGGCGTGGTCACCGTCACCGGTGCAACGCCTCTCTCGCCTCCATCGCGTCGCCGTGGTCGTACCCGACGAGGTGCAAGACGGCGTGAACGATCGGCGCCCGCCACTCCTCACCGACGACCTCGGGGCAGACGACGACGTCCCCGAGCTGGCGGGGAAGCTCGGCCGGAAGCTCTTCGAGGCCGTCCACGGGAAACGCAAGCGCGTCCGTCGCCTCGTCCACGCCGAGATGCTCGCTCTTGAGCGCGCGGCTCTCGTCCGGCGAGACGAATGCCAGCCCGATCTCGCCCGAGTCGACACCCTCGGCGGCCAGCACCCGACGTACCAGCTCCACGGCGCCGTCCTCGTCGACGTCGACCCCGGAGCGGTTCTCGACCTCGACCTCGATCACTTGCGTCGCTGCGTCCCGGTCTGCTCGGAGTGCCGCTTGTACGCCTCGACGATGCGCTGCACGAGCTTGTGCCGCACGACGTCCTCGTGCCCGAAGTGCACGAAGGAGATCCCGTCCACGTCGCCGAGGATGTCCTGCACCTGGATGAGGCCGGAGGCCTGCTCGCGCGGGAGGTCGACCTGCGTCACGTCCCCGGTGACGACGACCTTCGAGCCGAAGCCGAGGCGCGTGAGGAACATCTGCATCTGCTCCGGCGAGGTGTTCTGCGCCTCGTCGAGGATGATGAAGCTGTCGTTCAGCGTGCGGCCGCGCATGAAGGCGAGCGGCGCGACCTCGACGGTGCCGCGCTCCATGTAGGCGTTCAGCTTCTCCGGATCCATCATGTCGTAGAGCGCGTCGAAGAGCGGGCGCATGTACGGGTCGACCTTCGCGAGCACGTCGCCCGGGAGGAACCCGAGCCGCTCGCCGGCCTCGACCGCGGGGCGCGTGAGGATGATCCG
>JBJMQJ010000157.1:0-22455 GCA_045802765.1 Myxococcales bacterium | reverse complement strand
GGGCGTGCACCGGCTCGGACCTCTGCAGCCCGCCCGCGCCGCCGAGCTGTGCCGGCGGCTGCTCGCGCCGGCGGAGAACGTCCCCCAGGCCGCGATCGATGTGCTCGTGCAGCGGACGCACGGCATCCCCCTGCTTTTGGTGGAGCTGATCCGAGGCCTCAAGCGCGACGGCCTGGTCCGCAAACGGATGCGCGGCGACAACTGGTTCCTCGCTACGGACGAGCTGGAGAAGCTGCCCGACTCGCCCCTCATCGAGTGGCTGGCCGAGCGCGAAGTGGGCGCCCTTCCGCGCGAGCTCGCCTCGCATGCCCGGCTGACCGCGTTGCTCGGAGCGGAGTTTGCCGCCGAAGATGTTGAAGGCGTGGTTGGGGAGCTCGATGCGGAGGGATTGGGCGCCGACTTCCCGCTCGACGCGCAGGTGGCTACCCGCCGCCTCGCCGCGCTCGGAGTGCTGGTGATGACGCGCGCGGGCGGTTTCCGCTTCCGGCACGCCTTGGTCCGCGACGCCGTCGCCCATTCGGTCCATGCGTCGCGCCGCGAACACGTCCACCGCGCCGCGGCGCGCTTCTACCGCAGGACGCGGACGCTGCCTGACATACACCGGCTGCCGCTGCTGGCCCGTCACGCTGCCGAAGCGGGGCTCAAGAACGAAGCTGCCGCGCTGTATCTCCAGCTCGCCGAGGAGGCGCGCGGGCGGCATTCGTACTTCGACGCCGAGCGCAGCTACACCAGCGCTCTCCAACTCCTCGACGGCGCGGACATGCCGCGCAGGCTTCTCGCCTATCGGGGCCGCGGCTCGATGCGGTACCGGATCGGGCGTTACGAAGATTCCCTCGCTGATCTCGAGGAGGCGCGCGTGTTTGCGCGGCGGCTGGGCGACTCGACGGCGGAAGCCGAGATCGTGCTCGACGCGGCTACCGCTCTCGACTGGATCTCCGAGTTCGCGCGATCGGGAGCGATGGTCGCCGAGGCGGCCGTGTTGCTCCAGGGGACCGCCTCCAACGCTCTGCGCGCGAGGCTTGTGCTCGGACGGGGTCGTGCATTGATCCGCGAGGATCATTGGGCCGAGGCTTGCGCTGCGCTCGAGGAGGCCGTGGGGCTGGCCGAAACGGTGGGGGATGACGCGTACGAGACGCTGATCATCTCGCTCGTGCTGCTGGAAGCGATCCTCGGCGAAATGGGCCGGTTCGAGGACGCGGAGCGCGTCTGCGATCGCGCCATCGCGCTGAGCCAGGAACGTGGCGATCAGCTCCACCTGATCGCAGCGGTGAACAACCGCCGCGCCATACGGATCGCGCGAGCCGACGTAGCAGGCGCGATCGCCGATCAGCAGACGGTCATGCGGATGGGGCGCGAGCTCGGGATACTTATTTTCGAATACCTCGGCGAGTACGAAATCGCGCTCCTGCATTATCAGGGCGGCGGTCTCGACGCCGCCGAACATCACGTGCGCCGGGCCATGGCGTTCGAGGATCGGCATCCGGACGTGGTCGGCAGCACGCTCGTCGCAACGCTGATCCTTGCCCGCATCCAGGCGTATGCCGGGGACGAGGCCGAGGCGCGGAACATGCTTCGCCGGATCGCGGGGGCCCAGGACGCCGCTACGTCCGCGGGACGCGCGTCCGGCGCTTTGACGCCGTCGCACGCAGTGCTGGTCTCAATGGTCGATCTCGCCACCCGCGACGCCACGACTGCGGAATGGGAGGCGCTGCTCGAACGGTCGGCGCGCGATTCATTGGAGCAGGAACCGATCGAAGTCGCTGACCTGTATGGCACCTGGGCGCTGCGGCGGGGCCGGATCGAAGAGGCGCGGCGCGCATTCGAGGAGGCGGCCGCACGGGCGGCGCGAATCCCGAACGTCATGGAATCCCGGCTGAAGAAGGGGCTCGAAGCTACAGCAGCCCGAACGACCTGAGCAGCGCGACGGCGACGCCGATCAGGGAATCTCCGGCGATCAGGCCGGCACCGGCCACCCCGGCGAGCTCCGACCGCAGCTGTGGCCAGCGGCGGCGGCCCACGGCGACGAGCACCGCTCCACACGCGATGGTGAGCGAGTAGTCGAACGGCACCAGGGCGCCGATGCCCACGGCGACGGCGGGCGGAAGGAAGCGGCCAGCGCGCGTCTCTTCGCAGGCCGCCAGAGCGACCCCCGCCATCGCGCAAACGACGACGGCCATGAGCGCTCCGGGCGGCAGCGCCACCAGACCTTGCGCCACCACTTCACCCATCGCCCTCCATTGGAGCGCGGTCGGCATCGGCAGATCGGGAGAGGTCAGCCCGTACGCCCGCAACAAGATGCCGTACGCCGGCATGCACACCAGGGCGCCCAACGCGCAACCGGCGAGCGCCGCGGCGACCTGGCCGCGCACGGGTGCGCGGAGCAGCCGTCCGACCCGCAGCGACCAGAGCAGCACGCTCGTCTGCGTGGCGGCGCCGGCGACGATCGATCCGGCCGCGATGTTCACCGCCGGCTTCCCCGGCGCAAGGCCGCCATACACCCCCTGCGTCACCTGCCCCACCGTCCCGAGAGGCGAGAGGTCGGTGAGCCCCGCGCTGCGGGCGCAGAGGCTCGCTCCCACGACGGACAGGACCAGCGCGAGCGCGGTGTAGGCGGGGCGCAGGTCGAACACGGCCTTCCCGGCGATGACGGTGGCGATCACCGCGGCGGCGGCGAGGAGCGCTCCGCCGAGCCAAGCACGGGAGCGGCCCGTGGCCGCGGAGCGCAGGTCGCGCAGCGCGCCCGAGATCAACGGGGCCTGACGCAGTAGCGCGACCAGGGCCGCGCCCGCCATCAAGGCGGTGGCGGGCCAGGAGAGCCAGCTCGCGATGGCCGCCCGATCCGCCGCGAGATGCAGCGGCCCGCGCACGAGCCACGGGCCGAGCGCGATCCAACCCAGCACCGACCCCGCCAGCAGGCCCGCTGCGATGCGCGGACCGATGACGATGCCGACTCCCCAGAGGAGCGGGCTGGTGCTCAGCGCGATGCCCAGCGAATCTAACGGAATGCCCGCGAGGCGGCCGGGCACTGCGAGTGACTCCGGGACGATCGCGGGCTTGCCGCTGCGGAACCAAGCCACCACCGCGGCGGCGGCGCCTCCGCCGAGCACCCAGCGTCCCCGCCCGCGCCCCGCCTCACCGCCCGCGTGGAGGACCTCGATGACCTCCGCGGCCGCGACGCCGGTGGGAAAGGGGAGGTCCTCCTCCTCGAGCAGGCGCCGGCGCAATGCAAGCGCGATCAGGACGCCGATGAAACCGAGCGCGAGTCCCCACACCGCGACGCCCCATGCAGGTACGCGGACGCCCAGGAGCTGCAGCGCCGGGATCGCGCCCAGGAGGCCCGCGGCCGCCGGCACCCCACCCACCGAGCAGGCGGCGGTCTGGGCGACGTTGTTCTCTAGGCGCGTCAGCTTCCCCGAGGCGAGGACGAAGGCGAGGACCGAGGCGGTGATCTGACCGCCGTCCCAGAAACCGGTCTTCAGTCCCATGTAGAGGTTCGCGATGCAGAGGAGGACGCCGACGAGGAGGCCGGAGGCGAGGGCGCGCGCGGTGAGGTCGGGTTCGCGCGCTGGCTCGGAGGCCGAGGGAAGCACCGGTTGGAAGTAGCACGCGCTCTGATTCCTTCCAGAAAGCGTCTTGGCGTGGGAGACTCGGACTGATGGTGAAGGACAACTTCACGCCCACCGTCCCGGCAGGGCCGCCGAAGGAGGCCACCGGCGAGGAGATCGACCTCGACGGAGAGCTGGCGCCGGGCGACCGCGCGGGCGAATACCTCATCCTGGGGACCATCGCCTCGGGAGGGTGCGGGACGGTCTACACCGCCGAGCACCGCGTCCTGGGCCGCAAGGCCGCCGTCAAGGTGCTGCACAGCCAGCTCGCCACGTCGCCCGAGATGGTGGAGCGGTTCGTCCGCGAGGCGCGGGTCGTGAACCGCATCCGCCACCCCAACATCGTCGACATCTACGAGTTCGGAGAGCTGGACGACAAGCGGCCGTACTTCGTCATGGAGCTGCTCGAGGGGACCAGCCTCGCCAGCATCGTCGAGCGGCGCGGGCGCCTGACGCCGGGGCAGGCGCTCGGCTATCTCGAGCCCGTCTGCGACGCGCTCAAGGCGGCGCATGCGGCCGGCGTCGTGCACCGGGACCTCAAGGCCAGCAACGTGGCGGTGGTGAAGGAAGGCGACCCGCCGCGCGTGAAGCTGCTCGACTTCGGCATCGCCAAGCTGGTCCGGACGGCGCCCGGGGAGCGGGGCCTGACCGCGGTCGGGCAGCGCATCGGCACCCCGTACGCGATGGCTCCCGAGCAGATCCGGGGCGGCGCCATCGACACGCGCGTCGACATCTACGCGCTCGGCGTCTTGCTCTACCAGCTTCTCACCGGGCGGTACCCCTTCATCTCCGGCGACCCGGTGGAGATGGAGCGCCTGCACGTCGAGTCGCCGCCGCCTCGTCCCAGCGCGATGGCGCCGGTCTCGCCCGAGATCGATTCGGTCGTGCTGCGGTGCATGGAGAAGGACGCCTCGCGCAGGTACCCGGACGTAGGCGCGTTCGCCGACGCGCTGCGAGCCGCCGTCAAGGGAGGCCACGCCGCCGGAGGCGAGGGAAAGCGCGGCCTGGCCGTCTACGTCGAGGTGCGCATTTCCGGAGAGCAAGACGAGGCGCTGCTCGCGAACCTGGTTCCCCTCCTCGACGAGACCGAGCTGGCGCTCCGCCAGGCGGGGTACGCGCTTTATCTGCAGACGGGCAGCGCGCTCCTGGGCGTCAAGGTCCTGCCCGACGACGCCGCCGGCGCCCGCACGGAGAGGAAGGCCGCGCTCGAGCTTGGGAGGCGGATCCTGGAGCCGCTGCGCGCGCCCGGGTCCGATCCGCGCCTGAAGCTGGCGGTCCAGGTCCATGCGGACGTCGCGCAGATGCGCGGCGCCGAGGTCATCGGCGGCCCGCTGGTCGACATCGAGTCGTGGGCGCGGGGTGGCGACGAAGAGCTCCGCGCCACGGACGCCGCCCGCGAAGGGCTGGAAGTGTAGTCATTTCGACCACCTGCACGCGCATCCTCCGACGCCGACAATCGTTGAACTACGCGGGATCCAGGCCGTAGGATCGGAGGATGGGGGTCGGCTTGGCGAAGATCGAGGCGCAGGGCGCGCCGGATGCACACCCGTCGGGTCGGCTGCGGCTCTTCGTGGCCGGCGGCGAGGGGCGCGTCGCGACTCACCACCTGCCCGATTCCGGTGAAGTGACGATCGGACGCGACCCGGCCTGCGAGCTGCACGTCGACGATCCGTCCGTCGCGCCGCGGCATGCCGTGCTCTCCATGGGCACGCCGGTGCGCATCGCCGACCTGGGCAGCGGGCTGGCCACGAGCGTGCACCGGCACCGGGTGCTGCCCGGTCATCCGGTCGAGGTCGCGCCCGGCGACATCCTGCGCGTCGGCGGCGTGATCCTCATGGTCGAGGGCCGCGGCACCGCGCCTCCCCGGCGCATCCTCCCCCACGGCTACTTCGAGCTGCGCCTGGAGGAGGAGTGCAACCGCGCGGCGCGCTACCACTCCAGCTTCGCGCTGTTGCGCATCGTCTGCGATCCGTCGTGCCCCTCGGGCGACATCGAGGAGATCCTGGCGAACTCCATCCGGCTGGTCGACGTGGTCGCGGTGGGGGCGCCGAGCGACTACGAGGTGATGCTCGTCGACACTCCGCCGGAGGACCTCAAGCTGGTCGTCTCCCGCCTGGAGACGCAGCTCGCCGAACGGAGCGGCAAGCCCCGCATCGGGATGGCGATCTACCCGCGCGACGGCCGCAGCGCCGACGAGCTCCTCTCGCATGCGAACGGGGAGCTCGCTCCGCGCAAGCAGGCGACGGAGGCGGCGCCGGCGCCCGGGGCCATGCAGGACCTCTACAGCATGGTGGAGCGCATCGCCTGGAGCGACATCAGCGTGCTCATCTTCGGCGAGACGGGCGTGGGCAAGGAGCGGCTCGCCGAGGCGGTGCACAAGAACTCCCGGCGGGCTTCGATGCCCTTCTTGCGGCTGAACTGCGCCGCGCTGACCGAGACGCTCCTGGAGAGCGAGCTGTTCGGGCACGAGAAGGGATCGTTCACAGGGGCGCAGTCCGCCAAGGCGGGCCTGCTCGAGTCGGCCAACGGCGGCACCGTGTTTCTCGACGAGGTCGGCGACATGCCGATGACGACGCAGGTGAAGCTCCTGCGCGTCATCGAGGAGCGCAAGGTGCGCCGGGTGGGCGCGCTCAAGCCTCTGCCCATCGACGTGCGGTTCGTCGCCGCCACCAACCGCGACCTGGAGCTCGAGGTCCAGCGCGGCAGCTTCCGCAAGGACCTCTTCTTCCGCTTGAACGGAATCTCCTTCGTCATCCCCCCGCTGCGCGAGCGCGTCGACGAGATCGAAGGGCTGGCGCGCGGGCTGATCGGCGAGGCGTGCCAGCGGATGGGCCGCGCGCAGGAGCCGGAGCTCTCGGCCGAGGTGCTCGCCTTGCTGCAGCAATACCCCTGGCCGGGCAACATCCGCGAGCTGCGCAACGCGATCGAGCGCGCCGTGCTGCTCTGCACGGGCGACCGGCTGGAGCTGTCGCACCTGCCGGCGGAGAAGATGTCGTCGCACTTCGCGGCGCGGCGGACGGCGCACGCGGCCTCGGCTCCGCCCGGCCCCGCGCCGCTGCCGCCGCCGTCCGGGTTGCGCGGCGCGCAGCTCCTGCCGGTCGAGCTTCGCGAGCAGCTCGCCCAGGCGGAACGCCAGCGCATCGTCGAAGCGCTCTCCAGGTGCGCGGGGAACCAGACCGAGGCAGCGCAGGCGCTGGGCATCTCCAGGCGGACGCTGGTGAAGCGGCTGTCGGCGTTCAACATTCCGCGCCCGCGAAAGCGGCAGGGCACGGCTTCCTAGAGCGATGCCGCGGTCGATCGACAAGCTCCAGGCGACCAGCGCCGCCCCCGCGCCGGAGCGATCGGCGCTGGAGAAGAGCGCGTTCCTCCTGGTGCTCTCCGGGCCGCAGGTGGGCGAGCTGCACAAGCTCAAGCCCGACCAGCCGACGGTGATCGGCCGCGGCGAGGCGGACCTGCGCATCGACGACGACGGCATCTCCCGGCGCCATTGCAGCATCCAGCCCCGCGGGCGCGGCGCCCTGCTCGTCGACCTGGGCAGCGCCAACGGGACCTACGTGGACGGCGAGCGGGTACGCGAGAAGCTGCTCGTCTCGGACGATCGGTTCCAGATCGGCGTCTCGACCACGCTCAAGTTCGCCATCGCCGACGACATGGAAGCGGCCGTGCAGCGCAAGATGGCGGAAGCGGCGCTGCGCGAGCCGCTCACCGGCCTCTACAACCGGCGGCATTTCCAGGAGCGGTTCGCGGCCGAGGTCGCGGTGGCGCACCGCCACGGCCGGCCACTCTCTCTCTTGATGATCGACGTCGACTACTTCAAGCGGGTCAACGACAGGCACGGCCACCTCGCCGGCGACGAGGTGCTCAAGACGGTGGCCCGCGCCCTGCAGCAGGGCATCCGCATCGAGGACATCCTGGCGCGGTTCGGCGGTGAGGAGTTCGTGGTGCTCGCGCGCGAGGCGGACCTGGCGGAGGCGATGGCCGTCGCCGAGCGGCTCCGGCAACTCGTCGAGGTGGCCCAGACCCGATGGGAGAGCGGCCACGACGTGCCCGTCGGCATCGCCGTGACCGTCAGCGTCGGGGTAGCGCAGCTCGGCGAGGACGAGACGGAGCGCGATCTCTTCGAGGCCGCGGACCAGGCGGTCTACAGGGCGAAGAAGAACGGGCGTAACCGCGTCCTCGCGGCGGGGGTACGCACCCCGAAGCCGCGCCGCCGCCAGCGCCGGTAGGCTCCGGCCGCCGGGCCAATCATCATCCTGGCATGGCGCCACGGGGTGCTTACCGGCCGGTGCGCGCCTTCTTCTCCTGGACGAGCTGGTCCACCACGCTCGGATCCGCCAGCGTCGAGGTGTCGCCCAGCTGGTCGAACTCGCTCGCGGCGACCTTGCGCAGGATGCGGCGCATGATCTTGCCCGAGCGGGTCTTGGGGAGCGCGGGCGCCCAGTGGATCACGTCGGGCGTGGCGAGCGCGCCGATCGCCCTGCGCACGTGCTGGATCAGCTCGTCGCGCAAGGACGCGCTGCCCGCCAGCCCCTGCTTGAGCGTCACGTAGGCGTAGATACCCTGGCCCTTGATGTCGTGCGGGAAGCCGACCACCGCCGCCTCCGCGACGGCGTTGTGCGACACCAGCGCGCTCTCCACTTCGGCTGTCCCGATGCGGTGGCCGCTGACGTTGATGACGTCGTCGACGCGGCCGGTGATCCAGTAGTAGCCGTCCTCGTCGCGGCGGCAACCGTCGCCGGTGAAGTAGCGGCCCGGGAAGGTGGTGAAGTACGTCTTGAAGAAGCGCTCCGGGTCGCCGTACACGCCGCGCATCATCCCTGGCCAGGGGCGCGAGATGCAGAGGTTTCCGGCGCAGGCCCCTTTGAGCACGTTGCCCTGGTCGTCGACCACGGTGGGCTCGACGCCGAAGAACGGGAGGGTGGCCGAACCCGGCTTCTGGTCGATGGCGCCCGGCAGCGGCGTGATGAGGATTCCGCCCGTTTCCGTCTGCCACCAGGTATCGACGATCGGGCAGCGGCCGTCCCCGACCACGCGGTGGTACCAGAGCCACACCTCCGGATTGATCGGCTCGCCCACCGTGCCGAGCAGGCGCAGCGACTTGCGGCTGCGCTTCTTGACCGGCTCGTCGCCCTCGCGCGCGATGGCGCGGATGGCGGTGGGCGCCGTGTAGAGGATGGTCACGCCGTACTTGTCGACGACGTCCCAGAAGCGTCCCCAGTCGGGGTAGTTCGGCACGCCCTCGAACATCACGCTCGTCGCGCCGTTCGCGAGCGGCCCGTACACGGTGTAGCTGTGGCCGGTGACCCAGCCGCAGTCCGCCGTGCACCAGTAGGTGTCCTCCTCGCGGATGTCGAAGATCAGCTCGTGCGTGAGCGAGACGTAGACGAGATAGCCGCCCGTGGTGTGCATCACTCCCTTCGGCTTCCCGGTCGAGCCGCTGGTGTAGAGGATGAAGAGCGGGTCCTCGGCGTCCATCGGCTCGGCGGGGCACTCCGCCGACGCGGTCTTCATCTCGTCGTGCCACCAGTGGTCGCGCCCGTCGGTCCAGGGAATGTCCTTGCCGGTGCGCTTGAGCACGATCACGCGCTTGACGAGCGGGACGTCCGCGATGGCGGCATCGGTCGTCTGCTTGAGCGGGACGAGGCGGCTCGCGCGGTAGCCGCCGTCGGCGGTCACCACGATCTCGGACTTGCAATCCTGGATGCGGTTCTTGAGCGACTCGGCGGAGAAGCCGCCGAACACGACGCTATGGATGGCGCCGATGCGCGCGCAGGCGAGCATGGCGATGGCCAGCTCGGGGACCATCGGCATGTAGAGGGTGACGCGGTCGCCCTTCTTCACGCCCGCCTTCTTGAGCACGTTGGCGAACTTGCAAGTCTCGCGCAGCACGTCCTGGTAGGTGAGGACGCGCGATTCGTCGGGCGAATCGCCTTCCCAGATCAGCGCCGCCTTGTTCTTGCGCGGCCCGGCCACGTGCCGATCGAGGCAGTTGTAGGCCACGTTGGTCTTGCCGCCGATGAACCATTCGATCTGCGCCGTCTTGAAGTCCCAGCGCGACACCTTGTCCCAACGCTTGAACCAGTGGATGCGCTCGGCCTGCTCGGCCCAGAAACCGTCCGGGTCGGAGATGGAGCGGTCGTAGAGCGCGCGGTAGCGGTCCTTGGACCCGATGCGCGCCTTCTCGGCGAACGGCGGGGGGACGCGGACGAGGCGCTCTCCTTGGTTCTCGGCCATGGTCGGCTCCTTCTGCGGGGGGTGCATTTTAGCAGGCTGGACGCGCGAAGCGACCGGCTCCTTGCGGCGGTCCCTCTTCCCATCGCATCCTCCGCAGGACATGACGGTCCGCATCGACGTGCAGCGGGTGGGAAATCGCGGGGAGCCGCTTCCCCTGCCTTCCTATGCGACCTCGGGGTCCGCGGGCCTCGATCTGCGCGCGGATGTCCCTGTGACCCTGCGCCCTGGGCAGCGCGCGCTGGTTCCGACGGGGCTCGCCATGGCCGTGCCGCCCGGATACGAGGGGCAGGTCCGGCCGCGCAGCGGACTCGCGCTGCGCAGCGGAGTGACGTGCCTGAACAGCCCCGGCACGCTCGACAGCGACTACCGTGGCGAGGTCTGCGTGATCCTCGTCAACCTGGGCCAGGAGGAGGTCGCGCTGGCGCGCGGCGATCGGATCGCGCAGCTCATCGTCGCGCCGGTCTCCCGGGCCGAGCTCGCGGAGGTCGCCGAGCTGCCGGCCACGGGGAGGGGGCCCGGCGGATTCGGGCACACCGGGCGGTAGACGGCGGCGCGGACCTAGCGGCCGCGCTTGCCCTTGCGCAGGCTCTTCTTCCGGCGCACGCGGCGGCGCCGCAGCGCTTTCTGCTTCTCCTTGCTGCGGCTCTTCACGCTCTTCTTGGTGCGAGGCATGCGGTCTCCGGAAGGAAGTCGCGCCTCTCTAGCATGAAAATACACGGCGGACGCGCGCGCGGCAGCCGCGGGCTTGTAGGCGGGCGGGCGCTTCTGGTACACGCGTTCAGTGCGCCTCTGCGTGCTCGCAAGCGGGAGCGGCGGCAACACGGCCTTCATCGAGGCGGGCGGAGCGCGCGTGCTCGTCGACGCCGGGCTCTCGCACCGCGAGACGCGGCGGCGCTGCGCCGAAGCAGGGCTCGACCTGCGCGACGTGACCGACGTCCTGCTCACCCACGAGCATGCCGATCACTGCTTCGGCGCCGCCACCATCGCCCGCAAGCTGGGCGCGCGCGTGCACGCGACGCGCGGCACGCTCCACGCGCTGCGCGATCCTCCGCCCGCCGAGCTGTGCTTTCCGCTCCCCCGCGAGGGCGTGCTGCTCCTCGGCCGCGGTCTCAACGTGCGCGCCATTCCAGTTCCGCATGACGCCGTGGAGCCCGTCGCCTATGCCTTCGAGGAG
Organism: Myxococcales bacterium; assembly: GCA_045802765.1. Classification (GTDB taxonomy): domain Bacteria; phylum Myxococcota; class Myxococcia; order Myxococcales; family 40CM-4-68-19; genus VBKO01. The sequence goes on along the minus strand of JBJMQJ010000157.1, from coordinate 11,442 downwards.
CGGGTCGACGGAGGACGCTGCATCCGAGCCGCGGTGGTGACGGATCTGGGGTGCGCTCCGCGCGCACTGGCCAAGGCGCTCTCGGGGCTCGACGCGCTCGTGCTGGAGATGAACCACGACGCGCGCCTGCTGCTCGAGGGACCCTACCCCATCTCGCTCAAGCGGCGCGTGCGCTCGGACCTCGGCCACCTGTCCAATGCGCAGGCGGCGCAGCTCGTTGCGCAGGTGCTCCATCCAGGCTTCCGTCACCTGGTGCTCGCCCATCTCTCCGAGCAGAACAACACGCCTTCCCACGCGCGCCGCGAGGCCGAGGCAGTGCTCGAGGTGCGCGGCGGCCGCGCGGCCCTCCACCTCGCCGGCCAGGTGCGCCCGCTCCCGCCCATCCTGCTCGATCCCGGCGATGCCCGCGCGATTCCCCGTCCGCGCCAGCTCGCCCTCTTCGGTACGTGAACATGCGCTATCTGATCGTTCTGCTCGCCGTCGCGCTGCTGATCGTCCTCTTGCGCCGCAAGAAGTAGCCACTCGGCGGCGTCGCGCTTTTCGTGCCACGGCACTGTTGCAGCGCGCCGCCGCAGCCGATACATCCGGCCCATGATTCCCCGCTACAGCCGACCCGAGATGGTCGGGCTCTGGACGCCCGAGCACCGCTACCAGACGTGGCTGGCCGTCGAGCTGGCCGCGGCGCGAGCAATGGCCGACGCAGGCCTCGTGCCGCGCGACGCGGTCGAGGAGTGCGCGCGCAAGGCGGGAACCTTCACGCCGCAGGACGCGGCGCGCATCGACGAGATCGAGAAGGTCACCCGCCACGACGTGATCGCCTTCCTCACCTTCCTCGAGGAGCGGATCGGCCCCGCCGCGCGGCACCTGCACTTCGGCATGACCAGCTCGGACGTGCTGGACACCTCGCTCGCGATCCTGCTGCGAGACGCGGCCGATCTGATCCTCGCCGGCATCGACCACGCGCGCGACGCGGTGGTGAAGCGCGCCGTCGAGCACAAGCGCACGCCCACCATCGGGCGGTCGCACGGGATCCACGCCGAGCCCACTACCTTCGGCTGGAAGCTCCTCGTCTGGGCGGAGGAGCTTTCCCGCGCCCGCGTGCGGGTGGAACGGGCGCGGGCCGTGATCGCGCACGGCAAGCTGTCCGGGGCCGTGGGCACCTTCGCGCACCTCTCGCCGCAGATCGAGGAGGCGGCGCTGCGATCGCTGGGGCTCGTCCCCGAGCCGGTGTCCACCCAGATCGTGCAGCGCGACCGCCACGCCGAGTACTTCGCCGCGCTGGCGCTCGTGGGCGCCTCGATCGAGAAGTTCGCGGTCGAGATCCGGCACCTCCAGCGCACCGAGGTGCGCGAGGCGGAGGAGTCGTTCGGGAAGGGGCAGAAGGGGTCCTCCGCCATGCCGCACAAGCGGAACCCCATCCTGAGCGAGAACCTCAGCGGACTCTCGCGGCTCCTGCGCGGCTACGCGGTGAGCGCGCTGGAGGACGTCGCTCTCTGGCACGAGCGCGACATCAGCCACTCGAGCGTGGAGCGCGTCATCGGCCCCGACGCGACCGTGACCCTGGACTTCATGCTGCACCGCTTCGCCGGGCTGATCGAGGGGCTGCGCGTCCATCCCCGTCGGATGCGCGAGAACCTCGAGGCCACCCGCGGGCTCGTCTTCTCGCAGCCGGTGCTGCTCAAGCTCATCGAGCGCGGAATGGAGCGGCAGGCCGCGTACGTCGTGGTGCAGCGCAACGCGATGAAAGTGTGGGACGAGGGCAAGGACTTCAAGGCGCTGCTCGTGGACGATCCCGAGGTGAAGAAGCTGCTCTCGCCGCAGGACCTGGACGCCGCGTTCGATCTCGACCGCGAGCTGCGCCACGTGGACGCGGTGTTCGACCGCGTCCTCCGCAAGAAAACCTGAACCGCGATCCGGCCGGAGGAGACATGCTTCGCGTCTGCGTGTTCGCCGGGTCGAGCGGATCGGTCGACGCGAAATACCTCGACGCGGCGCGCGCTCTGGGCGCCGCGATCGCACGGCGGGGAATGGGAATGGTCTACGGCGGCGGCGCCGTCGGGCTGATGGGCGCCTGCGCCGATGCGGCGCTCCTCGGCCATGCCGAGGTGGTGGGCGTCCTGCCGCGCTCGCTTTTTCGCAGCGAGGTCGCGCACCCCAGGCTGACCGAGCTGCGCATCGTCGAGACGCTGCACGAGCGCAAGGCGGCGATGGCGGCGCTCTGCGACGGATTCGTCGCGCTGCCGGGCGGCTGCGGGACGCTGGACGAGCTGTTCGAAGCCGTGACCTGGCGCCAGCTCGGCCTGCACGACAAGCCGATCGGCCTGTGCGACGTAGACGGCTACTTCGGCCCGCTGCTGCGGTTCCTGCAAGACGCGGCCGCCGCCGGATTCATCGGCCCCGGGCTCCTCGAGACGCTCCCCGTTCGAACCGCGCCGGACGATCTCCTCTCGGCGCTGTTCGGCTGAAAGGAGCGCGTCAGGCGGCCGGCAAGCGCATCTCGATACGCGCTCCCGAGCCCGGCAGGTTGCTCGCGCGGATGGTGCCTCCGTGCGCCTCGACGATCCGCCGGGCCAAAGCGAGGCCCAGGCCGAATCCGGTCTCCCGCGCCCGGGCGGCAGTACCCCGGTAGAACGGATCGAAGATGCGTTCCAGCTCGTCCGCCGGGATTCCCGCCCCGCCGTCCAGCACCGCGATGACCGCCTCGCCGTCCTCCCGCCTCGCCTCGACGCGGATGGGGCTCCCCGGACCGCCGCCATACTTGCGCGCGTTGTCGAGCACGTTGTCGAGAGCGCGCGCGAGCAGCGGCTCGTCGGCGAGCACCTGCAGGCCGGGCTGCACTTCCGCCTGGACGGGACGGTGCGGCTCGAGCGCGAGCACGCGCTGCCGGCCCTTCTCCACCAGCTGCACGGCCGAGACCTGCGTGCGCTGGAGCGGGGCCTGGGCGAGCTCCAGGCGGCTGGTGGTGAGCACGTCGGCGATGAGCCGCTCGAGCTCCTGCAGCTCCTCGTCGACCACCGCGAGCCGCCTGCGCACGTCCTCGCCGGGCGCCTGGATCAGCTCCAGGGCGACGTGGATGCGGGCAAGCGGCGTGCGCAGCTCGTGGGAGACGTTGGCGAGGAGCTCCTTCTCCGCCTTCCGCGCGGCCTGGATGCGCGCCGCCATCTCGTCGAAGGACCGCGCCAGCTTGCCCACCTCGTCGTCGGACTCGACCTCCGATCGCGCGGACAGATCGCCGCGGCCGAATGCTTCCGCCGCCGCCGTCAGGCGCTCGATGGGACGGGTGATCGATCGCGAGAGCGGGTAGATGAGGACCGACGAGACGACCAGGACGACGACGAGCCAGATGGCTGGCCGCAGGATGGCGCGCGCGCCTTCCGGAGGGAGCCGGATGATCAAGACGCCTTGCGCCGGCGCGCCGCGGCGCGCGCGGACCGGCGCGCCGAGGAGCGGCGGACGCGGCATCCAGCTCGGGCCGCGCTGCGCGCCGGCGAGCACGTCGGGGCTGGGGATGGGGATGGGCGAGCCCGCCGAAGCGAGCGGCGTCCCGCGTAGATCGACGGCCGCCGCGTCGATCCCCAGCTCGTCGTGGAACTGCTCCAGGGTGCGCGTCAGCGCGCTCTGATCGTCGAGGGGGGGCAGCGCCCGCGCGAGGTGCTCGGCAAAGCGCGGCGCCTGCCGGAAGAAGTGGATCGGCCCACGGCCGAAGAGGACCGTGGTTGCGATGGAGAGCGCCAGGACGACGAAGAGGACGCCGAGGAACGCGAGGTACAAGCGCAGGTAGAGGCGGCGCGGCCGCGGCATCACGACTCCCTCGCCAGCAGGTACCCGGCGCCGCGCACGGTCTTCACGTAGCGCGGGTGGCGCGGATCGGGCTCGATCTTCTGCCGGAGGCGGCTGACGTGCACGTCGATGGAGCGGTCGAAGGCTTCGTCGGCGTCCTCCCCCTTGACCAGCTCGAGGAGCTGGTCGCGCGAGAGCACCCGGCCGGCGTTCCGGGCCAGGGCGGAGAGCAGGTCGTACTCGTGCGCGGTGAGGCTCTGCCGCAAGCCCTCGACGCGCACCTCGCGCGCCGCGAAGTCGATGCGCAGCCCGCCCGACTCGAAGACCGGCGTCTCGGCGTCCGCCGGGGCGCGACGCAACACCGCGCGGATGCGCGCCAGCAGCTCGCGCGGGTTGAAGGGCTTCGCCAGGTAGTCGTCCGCGCCCAGCTCGAGCCCGACGATCTTGTCCGCATCGTCGCCGCGCGCGGTCACCATGATGATGGGCGTCTTCCACCGCTCGCGGATGCGGCGGGTCAGCGAGAGCCCGTCCATGCCGGGCAGCATCAGATCGAGGAGCAGGATGTCGAACCGCTGCGCCGAAAGCTCCCGCAGGGCATGGCCGGAGTCCTCCGCGACGGTCGCCTCCACCCCATGCTGGGCGAGGAACTCGCGGAGCAGCGAGGCGAGCTTGCGGTCATCCTCGATGAGCAGCGCGTGCACCATTCAACCAACCATAGCCTGCGCCCTGCGAAATGCGCAGCGACGCCTGAACCGCCTCTCCACGAGCGCCGCCCTGCGCGGGCGGCGACTTTGCCGCCGCGCCGGCCAGAGGTCCCGGCGCGGCGGCTGCCGTCGAATCACTGCTCCGGTCCGCCGAATCCCCCCTGCGGATGGTGGCTCTTGACCATCTCCGCCAGCTTGGTCCGCTGCGCGGGCGTCAGGGTGTCGTGCACCTTGACGAGCGCCGGGATGATGACGTCCTTCGCGGTCGCGGCCATCTCCTGGGCCCGCTTGTCCGCCGCGGCGTTCAGCTCGCCGACGTCGAGCTTGTCGGCCGTGAGCATCTTCATCCAGTAGGCGTGCTCGTTCGCGTGCTGCTGCCGCTTCTGCTGCAGCTTGGCGATCGCGTCGTCCTTCACCTGGTTGATGGTCTGCCGCTGCTCGGGCGTCGCGTCGATCTCGTCGAGCACGTGGTTCACCCGGGCCGAGATCATCTTCTGGAAATTCCCCCCGCGATGGACGTTCCCCGCGGCCAGCGCCGCGGTGGCGCCGGCCAGGACGCCGGCGATGCCGAGCGCGAGCGCGATGCGCTTCCATTTCATGGCTGCCTCCTCTTGCGGGCCTCATTGCCCGCGATCAGCTCAGCGCTGACCCTTACGGCTTAACGCCGGAGAGGTTGCGCGCGCGTTTCGGCGGTATTTCGGATTGTTGCGCTTGGGCTACCGCAGGTAGCTCTTCGCCCGCAGCGCGGACTCGATGCGCTTGCGCGTATCCCCCACTTCCAGGCGCGGCTCCTCTCCCGTCAGCTTCTCCACCAGCTCGACATACCGCGAGGCGAGCTGCGCGCGCACCTCGTCGGGGATGTCCGGGAGCGGGCCGTCCCCTTTGTACCCGCGCTCGTTGATGAGCCACTGGCGGAAGAACTCCTTGTCGAGCATGCGCTGGTCCTCGCCGCGGCGGAACCGCTCCTCGCTGCCCTCCGCGATCCAGTAGCGGCTCGAATCCGGAGTGTGGATCTCGTCGATGAGCCAGATCTTCCCGGCGGGGTCGACGCCGAACTCGTACTTCGTGTCGACCAGGATGAGCCCGCGCTTTCGCGCCCATTCCTGCCCGGCGGCAAAGAGCAAAAGCGCGTAGCGCGACAGCTCGTCCCATTGCCTTTGCGTGATCACGCCGCGCGCCACGAGCTCGCGCGGGGAGATCGCCTCGACGTGCTTTCCCACCGCCTCCTTGGTGCTCGGCGTGAGGATGGGCTTTTCGAACTTCTCGTCCTTGCGCATCGCCGGATCGAGCTCGACCCCGTATGCCTTCGCGCCGCGCCCGGCCTGGTGGTCGCGCCACAGGGACCCGGTCAGGTAGCCGCGCACGACCATCTCCAGCGCGAGCGGCCGGAGCTTGCGCACCACCAGCACCGAGGGATCGGGCACGTCCAGGATGTGGTTGGGGGCCAGATCCTTCGTCTTGTCGAACCAGAACACGGTGAGCCGGTTGAGCAGCTCTCCCTTGAACGGCACGGTCGTGAGCACGCGGTCGAACGCGGACAGACGATCCGTCGTGACCATGACCATCCGGTCGCCCGAGGAGAAGTTGTCGCGCACCTTCCCGCGGTAGAGGGGGCCCAGCTGGGGAAAATCGGCTTCGCGCAGCGTGTAGGGGAGCTGCGCGCGGAGGAGATCCATTCGGTCCATGGGGGCGCGTAGGGTAGCCGACCACGCGCCGCATGCAAGTGTCGCGCAGCCGTGGCAGAACAAAAGCGGTGCGGCTGGCCACCTTCAACATCAAGCATGCCGAGCTCCGGGGGTTGGCTCCCCTCGTCGATCTGCTCCGGCAGGCCGCCCCGGATCTGGCCGGCTTGCAGGAGGTGGACGTCGGCTGCGCCCGCAGCGGCGGCGCCGACCAGCCGGCCGCGCTGGGGACCGCCCTGGCCATGGCCTCCTGCTTCGCCCCCGCGCTGCCGCTTCTGGGAGGATCGTACGGCAACGCGCTCCTCGCCGTACCGGAGCTGCTGCACGGCGAGCCGCTGCAGGCTGCCGCCGTGCCCCTGCCGGGCGGGCGGTCGATCGGAGAGGAGCCGCGCGTGCTCCTTTCCGCGCGGGCGGCGGGCCTGCGGGTGTTCGTGGCGCATTTCGACTTACCCGCGCCCGTGCGGCAAGCACAGGCCGATGCGCTGCTCGCGGCGGTAGGCGATCCGCGCGGGACGGTGGTGCTGGGCGATCTCAACGAGGGACCCGAGGGGCTCGCCGTGCGGCGGCTTCTCGCCGCCGGCTTCCGCGACGCGTGGGCGGAGTGCGGCGCCCGCGAGCTGGTCACCGCGCCCTCGGACCGGCCGCAGGCGCGCATCGATCACGTGCTGCTCGGTCCCGACCTGCCGCGGGCCCGCTCCGCGCGAGCGCTGTCCACCGACGCGAGCGACCACGCGCTGGTGGTGGTGGAGCTGTGATCCGGTTCGTGCTGCACCGGCCGCGCAGCTCGCAGAACATCGGCGCGGCGGCCCGGGCGTTGGCGAACACGGGAGCGGGGACGCTGTGGACCGTCGAGCCCATCGGGTTCGATCGCTCCCAAGCAGCGAAGCTCGCCGCCGGCGCGGACGAGGTGTTGGAACGGATGCGCGTGGTCCGCACCCTCGACGAAGCCCTGGAGGACTGCGTCGACGTGGTGATGACGACGGGCCGTCCGGTGCCGGGCGCGCTGGATCCTCGCGCGGCGGCGCGGCGGCTCCTGGAATCGCCTGGGCAGGTGGCGCTCGTCTTCGGCGACGAGGTGAACGGGCTCACCAACCGCGAGCTGCGCCGCGCCGGCGCGGTGGCGACGATCCCCACCGCGCGGAAGAGCTCGCTCAACCTGGCGCAGGCGGTGCTGGTGTTCGGCTACGAGGTGCTGCTCGCGCGCGCGACCTCGACAGCGCCGCCCGCGCCGGAACGGCCGCTGGCCGGCGAGAAGGTGCTCGCGCTCTTGCGCAAGCGCGCCGGCGAGCTGCTCTCGCGGGTCGGGTTCCTCAATCCGCAGCAGCCCGACCGCGCGCTCGACGAGCTCCTCCAGCTGCCCCGGCGCGCCCGCGCGACGCAGCGCGAGGTCGAGATGCTCCTCGCCGCGCTCGACCAGATCGGGAGGAACCTGCGATGAGGGCTACGAGGTCTACGCCGCCGGAGTCGCGGGCGCCGGCGCGGCGGGTGTCGCCTCGCCGCCCTTCTTCGGCTGGTGCTCGGCGCAGAGCCCGTGCGCGACCACCTTCTTCAGGCAGCCTTCCTTGCTGCACGTCTTGTAGCGCGCTTTCGGCAGCTCACCCGCCTTCCACTTGTCGTAGTGGAAGAAGCAGTAGCCCTTGGCCTGATACGCGCGCTTGCATCCTTCGATGCGGCAGGTCTTCCCGTTCCCCTTGGGCTGCGGCGCGCGCGTCTTGCGGCGCTCGGTCGTCGTCTCTGGCATGTGCTCCCGTCCGTCCGGAAAAGGACGCGCTTTGTAGCGGATCGCGCTCGCGTTGACAATGGCACGGCCGCTGCACCCGAAGGGCCTCCTGGCGGCGGCGCCGGGCGAGCGCCCGCCTGGCCGGAGGTGTCGTATGGCCGTCGGGCTGGTCGTGGTGGGTCTCGGAGACGTGGGCAGCTCGCTCCTGGCGGGACTCGAGGCCGCCCGCGCACACCTCGTCCATCCCTGGGGCAGCCTGGCCGAGGCAGGGGGCGCAGGGCGGACGCCGGACAAGTCGGCGGTCGCGCCGCTGCGAGCACACGCGCCCCTCGCCAGCCTCAACGACCTGGTGCTGGGCGCCTTCGAGCTGCGCGAGGACGACGGATACCGCGCCGCGCTGCGCGCCGGGCTCCTCAGCCGTTCGTTGGTGGACGAGTTGCGCCCGCGGCTGCGACAGATCCGCGCCATGTCGGGCGCCCGGCACGCTCCCACGCGGCGGCACCTCGCCGATGCGCTCGCCGAGGATCTGCGTGGGTTCCTCGAGCACGGCGGGTGCGCCAGGGGAGTCGTCGTCTGCACGGCTCCGGGCCTCCGGCAGCTCGCCGGAAAGCCGCCGTTCACCGCCACGGAAGTCTTGGCGGCGCTGGAGGAAGGCGAGGCGGACGTGACGCCGGGTCTCGTCTACGCAGCGGCGGCGGCGCAAGCGGGATGCGCGTTCGTCGCCGCGGCGCGCGATGCCGCGCTCGAGGCGCCGGGGGTCGCGGCGCTCTTCGCGGAGGCGGGACAGCCGATCGCGGGAGTCGGGTTGCTTACCCCGGACGTCGCGCTCCGGGAGGCCGTTGCGCAGGTGCTCGCCGCCGAGGCGCTCGGCGTCGTCGGCTCGACTTCGCTGTCCACGCGCGTCGAGGAACGGGGAGCGCGCCTGTGGGGAGGGCCGGACCGCACGCAGGAGATGGCGCTCGCCTCCGCCTGGGCGGGCGGCGCGTTCGAGCTGACCATCGAGCTGCGTGGCCAGATCGCGCTGCACCTCGGCGCGCGCGCTCTCGACGCGGCGCTCCTCCTGGAGCTGGCCGCGCGCGCGGGACGGAGCGGGGCGCAGGAGTGGATGGACGCGCTGTTCGTGGAACCGATCTCCGCGGTCGCCCCGCGCGAGGCCCGGCCAGGGACGCTTGCCCAGCGCAGAGAGCGGCTCGCAGGAGAGCTCCCCGTGCTCGCCGCCGCCGCTGCCGCATCGGTCGAGGCCGCCTGAACGTCTGCGTCCGCCTTGCCGCGCCGCGCTGCCGGGACCGCAAGGGATTTCGCTTCCGAGGGAGCCGAGCACTTTTCCGTCCCTGCGGCGGGCGGCCCTGCGCCGGCGGCGCCCGTTCTGGGAAGCGTTCTTCCCAGCTCCGCACTCGAGGTACCCAAGTCGCCGTGGATCTCGCCAGGGAACCGGCTGCCGGCTCTCTCCAGGGACGGCGCCACGCGGGCCGCCGGGCCGGCATGCTGCTTGCTCCCCGTGTAGCGCAGCGGCACCGGGGGCGTCGGTCCGGCGGGCGGCGGCGGGTTGGTGGGGCCGACAGAGAGTGGTCGTGGGGGGTAGCGCGAAGGTCGTCGTACCGGAGCGCGCAAGCTGGACGGAAAGCGGGGGGCCTTCTGTCCAGGGTGGGGGAGGTCGGCGTTGCGGGGGCGACGCTGACGGCCGGCGGGACGCGGCGAGTCATCGAGGCGCCGCGTCCCGCTTCTTTCCTGATCTCCAAGACTTGACGCGCCGATCCACTCAAGATACGGTAGCGTTCGAGCGCCCGATCGACCGCCCTTTGGTGGTGACGGGCGCTCGGACGGGACGCCGTGGCCGAGACGCGAGGCGGAACGGAACGGGCCGAAACGGAACGCGCGCCTGCCGCGCCCGAGCTGCTGCGCGCGGCCATGGAAAAGGTGGTCTTCTTCGAGTGGCGCCTCGGCGAGATGGCGGCCGAGCTGGCTGCCGCGCAATCGCGCGCGTCGGCCGCGGAGCTCGAGCGGGCCCGCGTGGCGCAGCAGCGCTCGGAAGCGGAGCGCGAGGCCGACGCGGCGCGCCAGCACGTCCATGCCCTCGAAGCGGAGCGGGAGCGGCTCTCCTCGCTGCTCGCGCGGCCGCCGCACCTCGCCGCCGAAAGCGCCGCGGCCCAGGCGGAACGCGCGCGCGCGGCCGCACTCGCGGCGGAGCTGGCGGAGGCGCGCGGCGAGATCGAGCGCCAGCGCGCCGAGCGCGATCGCTGGCTCGACGAACGCCTGTCCCAGGCTCTCGGCTCGGGAGACTCGGAAGGCTCGCTGGCCTCGTTCATCAGCGAGCTGCGGGGCGAGGTGATCGCCTTGCGCGAGCGGCAGAAGCAATGCGACGAGCTGCTGCGGCAGGCTGGCATCGTGGCGCCTGCGGCCGCGAGCCGGCCGCCGCCTCCCATCGCTCCGCGCCGCGATCTCTTCGAAGAGGCGCGAGCGCTCTGGACGCAATCTCGCCGCGCCGCCCCCGCCGATTCTGGGGACACCATACGTAATTCCGGCGCCGATTCTGGGGACACCATACGTAATTCGGTGCATGGCGGGCGAGTTGCGTATGGTGTCCCCGGATCTCATGGCGGGCGAGTTGCGTATGGTGTCCCCGGATCCGATGGTGTCCCCGGATCTCGCGGGCCGCGCGGCGGTGCAGCGGCGACCGCACTAGCGGAGCAGTGCCTGCGCGGGTTGTCTGCGCGCGATCCCGCGAGGAGGGAGCAAGCTGCGCGGCACCTGGCCGCGATGCCGGTTCCCGCCGCGGCGCCGGCGCTCGCATCGGCGCTCGCCGCCGAGAGCGACATCCGCGCCCGATCGCAGATGGCGGTAGCGCTGGTCGCCTGCGGGGGGCCCGCGGCGGTGGACCTCGTCGCGGAGCTGCAGTCGGATCCCGAGCCGCTGGTGCGTCTCTCCGCGCTCGACGGGCTGTGCTCGCTCGCCGATCGCGCCGCGGCCGCGCTCGAGACCGCTTCGCGCGACCCCTCGCCGGCGGTGCGCCGTCGCGCGGCGGCGATCTCCTTCGCGCTGGGGTCCGAGGAGATCCGCGCGCGGTTCGCCATGGACGCCGACGGGTCGGTCCGCGAGGCCGCCTCGATTCGCGAGCTGCCGGCGCCCCAGCAGAAGCCTCCTCCCAGCCCGACCGTCTCCGGCGAGGCTCCGGCGCGCTCGCGGCCTCCCGTGCGCGCCGTCCCCGGCGCCGCGCAGGCGCAAGCGCGCGACCTCGCCCGCGATGCCGTCCTCGCGGTGCAGACGGCCATCTTCGGAATGACCGAGAGCGAGCTCGCGAACGCGCTTTCGCTGCCCGAATCCGAGGTGCCAGCGCTCGTCGCATCGCTCTTCTCGTCTGGCCGTCTCGCCCGCCGTGGAAAGCGCCTGGTCGCCGCAGGACCGGGCGCCGCCGCCCAAGGAGGCCCTTAGTGGAGTCCATCCGCTACTCCGCCCGCCGCTTCGCCGAAGTGCTGGGGCTTTCCGCGCACGAGCTGAGCGACGCCGAGACCCGCGGCGTGCTGGCGCGGCTGCGCGCCGAGGCGCCGCAGCGAACCTC
>JBJMQJ010000156.1:0-4185 GCA_045802765.1 Myxococcales bacterium | reverse complement strand
CGTGCTCGGGATTTCCTGGGTCCTCCACCACCGCCGCGGCGCCGCTCTCCAAGAGCTTCGCCGTCTCCTGCGACACGGCGACGCGTCCGACCTTTCCGCTGCGCTTGACGAAGTGGAAGTTCACCTCGCCCGGCGGCTCGCGGACGCGATTCGCCTCGACCAGTTGCCGCAGCCGCAGGGCGCGCTCGGACTGCTGCCGCGCCTCGGTCCGCTTCGCCGCCTCCTTGCGGCGCTCCTCGCCCAGCTCGGCTTCCCTGAGCGCGAACGCCTCCCGGCGCTGCCGCTCCTCCTCCGAGATCGACTGCTGCTTCTGCTTCACCGTGCCTTGCGGCTTTGTGCCCTTGCGCTCCGCTTCCTTGGCCTGCTTCTCGGTGACCAGTCCTGCTTTGAGCAGCTTGTCCCGCAGGTTCTGCATGTCGGAAGACTACAATGCGATGCTTGACGGCGCGAGGCGCGTGTGGGTTCTACCGGGCGGTGCGCGTGGTCTTCGTCGAGCAGCCCGGCAGCCTTCCCGCTCCGCCGGACGGGCGCGTGGCCGTGCTCGACGTCGCGTTCGCCGGCGGTGACAATTTCGAGAAGGCGACGGTGCCTTTCCTCGACGCGCTGGGCGATCGCCTCGCCGTCTGGATCGATCATCACGAACATCCGGTGGGATGGGCACGGGTCCGCGGCGATCGCCGCTTCCTCCTCGTCCCCAACCGCGACGCCCACGCCTGCCCCGAGCTGGTGACCCGCGACGTGGTCGAGCGCGCCGGCCCCGTCGATGCCGTCGTCGCGCACGCCGATCTCGACGGCCTGCTCTCGGCGGTGAAGTTCTTGCGCAACGGACAGCCGCCCTGGCCCGAGGCAGACGAGGACGCCCGCGCCGCGGACAGCCCGGGCCGCGGGCATGCCTTGTCCTCCTTCGGCCAGCTGCTCGTCGAGGCGCTCGACGAAGCCGGGAGCACGCTGCGCTCGAAGGCGCGCGAGTCGCTGCGACAGGAGCTGGTCGAGGGCCTCGTCCGAGCGCCGGAGCCGCTGCCCGAAAAGCTCCGCAAGCGATTGCAGGACTTGCAGCGCGCGCACGCGGAGACGCTCGCCCCGGTGGAGGAGCTGGCTGCCTCGGCCCGCGAGGAGGCTCGCGGGGTCCTGGTGGTGCGGGTGCCCAAGGACCTGGGCCGGCCGGTGAAGAAGGCCCTCCTTTCGCGGCTCGAGGCGCGCGCCCCCGTGGGGGTGGTGGTGGAGGGCCGCGCCGTGACGGCGGCGACGTTCCGCGAGGACCTCGACCTGGCGCAGGTCGACGAGTTGACGGCGGGGCGGAGCGACTATCGCTTCACCCAGGTCGACGATGCGGCGAGGGCAATCGTGCAGCGGCTCGGCCGGCTGGTCGAAGAGCACGGACCCCGTTAGAACCGCTCCAGGAGCCGTGCATCCTACGGAGCGCCCATGACGCTGCCCATCGCCGGCAAGCCGGCCGCACCCCCGGCGCCCATGCCGCAAGGCGAGGCGCTCCTGCGCGGCATCGAGCGCCTGCGCAAGGAGCTCGATGCGGTGATCCTCGCGCACTACTACCAGGACGCGGAGATCCAGGAGATCGCGGACTTCGTGGGCGACTCGCTGCAGCTCTCGCAGCAGGCCGCTAGCACGAGCGCGAAGGTGATCGTCTTCTGCGGCGTCCACTTCATGGCCGAGACCGCGAAGATCCTGAACCCCGACAAGCAGGTGTTGCTCCCCGACCTCGACGCGGGATGCTCGCTGTCGGACCGCTGCCCGCCGGAGCAATTCGCGCGCTGGCTCGAGAAGTATCCCGGCCACAAGGTGGTGAGCTACATCAACTGCTCCGCGGGCGTGAAGGCGCTCTCCGACGTGATCTGCACCTCGTCCAACGCGGAGAAAGTCGTGCGCAGCTTCCCGGCCGGGACGCCGATCGTCTTCGCCCCGGACCGGCACCTGGGCGCGTGGGTGAGCAAGAAGACCGGCCGCGACCTGGTCCTGTGGCCGGGATTCTGCATCGTGCACGAGCAGTTCACCGAGCGGCAGCTCACCAAGCTCAAGGTCCGCCACCCCGAGGCGAAGCTCATCGCCCACCCCGAGTGCGACGAGACCGTCCTCGCCATGGCCGACTACGTCGGCTCGACGCGCGGGCTGCTCGAGTACGTGAAGTCGAGCCCGGCCAAGAGCTTCATCGTCGCCACCGAGGTGGGAATCCTCCACCTGATGCAAAAGGCGCGACCCGACGCCGAGCTGATCCCGGCCCCGCCTAGCTCGGGCTGCAACTGTGCGATCTGTCCCTACATGAGGCTCAACTCGCTGGAGAAGGTCTACCGGTGCATGCGCGATCGCGCTCCGGAGATCACCTTGGCCGAGGACGTGCGGCGGCGCGCGCTGGAGCCCGTCCGCCGGATGCTCGAGCTGTCCACCAGTGGCGGCCCCTAGCGCGGCCTGCGCTTTTGTTGGAGCGCGTGAAGTTCGTGGGTAGCTTGGTGGCCGGGAGGTCCGCCTTGCGGGTCTTCCCGGGAACGAGCCCTTTCGGGCGAGGAGGACACCGTGCTGAAGTTCCCCACCCTCGGCGCCGCATTCGCTGTCGCGGCGCTCGCTGCAGCGCCCGCTCAGGCGCAGGTCAAGATCCGGTTGGGCGCCGAGACGCAGGTGTTGGATCACGTGAACTCGCCCTCGACGACCACCTGGCTGACCGACGAGTGGCGTCCGTCGGTGGTCGGCATGCTCGGCTTCTACGTGCTGCCGGTGCTCTCCATCGACGCCGAGCTGGCCGAGGCCTTCCGCGTGAATCCGCCTGCCGGGCAGGACTCGCGCATCGGCACCACCTTCCGGCTCGGCGCGACCTTCGAGCCGCCGCTGTTGCCCTTCTACGTGCGCGCCGCGGTTCCCCTCCACCTGGAGCCGGGCGACTTCTTCGCCAGCATGCGCGCCGCCATCGGAACGGTGATCGGCCCGCCCGTCGCCAAGCTCTACCTCGAGCTCGCCGCGGATTTTCCGCTGGGCGGAGGCGGACGCGACTTCTTCAGCCAGCAGACGATCTCCGTCGGCGCGGGCCTGCAGCTGAACTTGTAGCGGAGGATGCCCGAGGGCGGGGACCAGCCGCTCGCGCTCGTCCTCTCCGGAGGCGGCGCGCGCGGCGCGTACGAGGCGGGCGTCTTGCGGTACGCGCTCGGAAAGCTCGCGCCCCGCCGCGGCCCCTCCGCCCTCCCGCAGATCTTCTGCGGCACCAGCGTCGGCGCGATCAACGCGTGCGCGCTCGCCGCGCGCGCCGAGCTGCCCGACCTCGGCGTGCGCCTGCTGGCGGAGCGCTGGGAGTCGCTCCGGCTGGAGGACGTGTTCAAGCTCGGCTGGGGAGATCTGGCCGCCATCGCTCGCTGGCTGGTCGGCAAGCCCGCCATCGACGGCGTCACTTCGTTGCTCGACGCGGGACCGCTGGCGGTGCTGGTCCGCGAGTTCATTCCCTGGCGCGCGCTGCACGAGAACGTCGCCAACGCCCGCGTGCGCGCGGTGACGCTCTCGGCGACCGACGTCGAGACAGGGCACACGATCATCTTCGTGGAGAGCGCCACCGATCACGCGCTCTATTCGACCGACGCTTCCGTCGAGTACGTCCCGACCCGCCTCAAGCCGCAGCACGCGCTCGCCAGCGCCGCCATCCCCATCATCTTCCCCACCGTGCGCGTGGGCGGGCGCCTGTTCGTCGACGGGAGCGTGAGGCAGAACACGCCGATCTCCCCCGCCATCCGCATGGGCTGCGAGCGCGTGCTGGTGATCGGATTGCGCGCCGATCCTCGCATGTTGCTCGCGCGCGCGTCGCGCCGGCAAGCAGCCTCCGAGCAGGAATCCCTCTCCGCGCCTCTGTACCTGTTCGGCAAGCTGCTCGACGCGCTGCTCCTCGACCGCGTCGAAAACGACCTCGCCAACCTGCGCCGGGTCAATGCCGCCCTGCGGGCGCTCTCGCCCGGCGTGCTGGAGGAGCAGCCGGTCGCGCTGGCGCTGGTGGCGGCGGGCGGATCGCTGCGCCCGGTCTCCGACCTCTTCATCCGGCCCAGCCAGGACCTCGGGAAGATGGCGGCCGACGTGCTTACCCGCCCGGCGGTCCGCGCGCGTCTCTCCGGTCCGGCCGGCTACCTGATGCGCCGCATCGGCGAGAACGCGGTGGAGACGCAAGATCCCTCCGACCTGCTCAGCTACCTGCTCTTCGAT
>JBJMQJ010000155.1:0-4975 GCA_045802765.1 Myxococcales bacterium | reverse complement strand
GTCGAAGCGGAACCTGGACGACCTGCTCGCCGGCGCGCGCGTGGAGCCGGGCGAGCGGAAACGCGACCCGCTCGACTTCGCCCTCTGGAAGGCAGCCAAGCCGGGCGAGCCGGCGAGCGTCACGTGGGACAGCCCGTGGGGCCCGGGCCGGCCCGGATGGCACATCGAATGCTCGGCGATGTCGCAGAGGTACCTGGGGACGAGCTTCGACGTGCACGGCGGAGGCAAGGACCTCGTGTTCCCGCACCACGAGAACGAGATCGCGCAGAGCGAGGCCGCCTCGGGGCAGCCGCTCGCGCGCTTCTGGCTGCACAACGGGTTCGTCACCATCGACGCGGAGAAGATGAGCAAGTCGCTGGGCAACTTCCGCACCATCCGCGACCTCCTCCAGCACTGGGACGGCGAATCGCTGCGCGCTTTTCTCCTCTCGACGCACTACCGGCATCCGATCAACTTCACCGAGTCGGCGCTCGCCGACGCGGACCGGCGCGTCGAGTACTTCTACGAATCGCTCGCCAAGGGCGACACGTACCTCCGACAGAAGAAGTTCGGCGGAGAGGCGCAGCCGCTCCCCGAGCCGACGGCGGAGTTCCGCGCCGCGATGGAAGACGATTTCAACACCGCCGACGCCGTGGCGCGGGTGGAGCACCTCTACGCGCGCCTCAACGCGCGCATCGACGCCAAGGCGCCGCCGGCGGAGGTGGCCGCGCTGCTGCGGACCGCGCGCGAATTGTCGCACGTGCTCGGGCTCTCCTCGCGCGCGCCGGAGGAAGCCGTCCGTTCCCGCCGGCAGCTCGCGGCGCGGCGCAAGAACATCGACCCGGCCTGGGTCGAGGAGCGCATCGCCGCGCGCGTGGCCGCCCGCAAGTCGAAGGACTTCGCGCAGGCGGACGCGATCCGCGCCGAGGTCGGCAACCGCGGGGTGGAGCTGCGCGACTCGCCGGCGGGCACCGAATGGCGCGTCCTTCTCTGACGGTAGGTTTCCAGTACGTGAGATTTCTGCCCACGCCGTGCGCTCGTCGAAGCGGCCTAACGATCGAAGAGCTGCTGGATCTGCTTCACATCGGACGTGGTCTGCAGTGCCAGCATGAGGAGGATGCGCGCCTTCTGCGGTGACAGATCGTCGCCGAAGACCGCGCCGGCCTGCTGGAGCGTCTTGCCGCCGCCCTCGAAGCCGTAGTTGGGCAGCACGCGCCCGGTCCAGACGCGCGTCGTGATGACCACCGGGATGCCCTTCCCGATCGCCTCCTTCACCGCCTGGAACATCGGGATGTTCACGTTGCCCCAGCCGAGGGCTTGGATGACGAGCCCCTTCGCGCCGGCGGCCAGCGCGGCGCGCACGAACGTGGCGTCGGATCCGCCGTACACGGGCACGATGTCGACGCGCGGGAGATGCTGGCCTTCGCCGAGCGGCCGCAGCGCGACGTGCTGGCGGCGCACTGGCGCCCGGTACCAGATCACGCGGTCGTAGTCGGCGTAGCCGAGGAAGCCGAGGTCGCCGGACTTGAAGGTCTCCACGTCCGAGGTGTGCGTCTTCACCGCGTCGCGCGCGGCGTTGATGTTGTTGTTGAGCGCGATCATCGATCCTTTGCCGCGCGCGCCCGGGTCGACGCAGATGCGCGCGGCATTGAGCACGTTGCGCGGCCCGTCGAAGTCGCGTTCGCTCGCGTTGCGCTGCGCTCCGATGAGGACGATGGGCTTGGGGCTCTCGACCGTGAGATCCAGGAACCAGCCCGTCTCCTCGAGGGTGTCGGTCCCGTGCGAGACGATCACGCCCGCCACCTCGGGCCGCGAGAGCGCCTGCGCCACCGACTTGTGCAGCTGCACCCAGCGGTCCGGGTCCATATACGCGCTGGGGACGTTGGAGAGGTTCTCCACCTCCATGTGCGCCACCTGCGCGATCTCGGGCACCGTGGCCACCAGGTCCTCGCCGGAGATGGCGGGCACCGGCGCCTTCTTCACCGGGTCGATCTTCATCGCGATGGTGCCGCCCGTCGCGATCAGCCTGACGACCGGCAGCCCCGGGCGCGCCTGGCCCTCCGCCATGACGGGAGCGTCGGGTCGCGCCGCGGCGGGCGCGCTGGGTTGCTGGCGCGGCTCGGGGCGCGCCGTCTGCGCCCCGGCAGCGCAGGAGGCGAACAGGGCGGCGAGAGTACGAGCGATCGTCTGGCGCATGGAGACCTCGGCGGGAGGCGGTACCCGACCGCGCCTGTTACACTCGACCGCCATGCCTTTCAAGCTGGTCACCGACTACAAGCCGCAGGGCGACCAGCCCCGGGCCATCGAGGAGCTGGTCGCGGGCGTGCGCCGCGGCGACCGGCACCAGACGCTCCTCGGGGTCACCGGCAGCGGAAAAACCTTCAGCGTGGCCAACCTGGTCCAGCAGGTGCAGCGGCCCACGCTGGTGATCGCGCACAACAAGACGCTGGCCGGGCAGCTCTACGGAGAGTTCAAGGATCTCTTCCCGCAGAACGCGGTCGAGTTCTTCGTCAGCTACTACGACTACTACCAGCCCGAGGCGTACGTGCCGACGACGGACACGTACATCGAGAAGGACTCGTCCATCAACGACGAGATCGACCGCATGCGCCACGCGGCGACCCACTCGCTGCTCACCCGCAACGACGTGCTCATCGTGGCCTCCGTCTCCTGCATCTACGGCCTGGGCACCGCCGAGGCGTACTACGAGCTCAAGGTCAGCCTGGAGGCCGGCCGCGAGTACCCGCGCCACAAGCTTCTCCGCGACCTCGTCGAGATCCAGTACGAGCGCAACGACACCGATTTCTCGCGCGGAACCTTCCGGGTGAAGGGCGACACGATCGAGATCTTCCCGGCATACGAGGAGGAGCGCGCGATCCGGGTGGAGCTGTTCGGCGACACGGTGGAGTCGATCAAGGAGATCGACCCTCTGCGCGGCAAGGTGCTGGCCCAGATCGAGAAGATGTCGATCTTCCCCTCCAGCCACTACGTGACCAGCGGCGAGCGGAGGAAGCGCGCCATCACGGACATCCGCGAGGAGCTGCGCGAGCGGCTCGGGCAGCTCCGCGAGCAGAACAAGCTGCTCGAGGCGCAGCGGCTCGAGCAGCGCACCATGTTCGACCTCGAGATGATCGAGCAGATGGGCTACTGCCAGGGGATCGAGAACTACTCGCGGCATCTCTCGGGCCGCAAGGCGGGCGAGGCCCCGCCATGCCTGCTCGACTACTTCCCCAAGGACTACCTCCTGGTCATCGACGAGTCGCACCAGAGCGTGCCGCAGATCGGCGCGATGTACCGCGGCGACCGCTCGCGCAAGGAGACCCTGGTCGAATACGGGTTCCGGCTCCCCAGTGCGCTCGACAACCGTCCGCTCAAGTTCGAGGAGTGGGAGAGGCTGGTCAACCAGGCGATCTTCGTCAGCGCGACGCCCGCCGAGTACGAGCTGCAGAAGTCGGAAGGCGTCATCGTCGAGCAGATCATCCGGCCCACCGGGCTCGTCGATCCCGAGGTGGAGGTCCGGCCGGTCGCGCAGCAGGTCGACGATCTCCTCGAAGAGGTGCGCAAGCGCGCCGCGGCCGGGCAGCGCGTCCTCGTCACGACCCTCACCAAGCGCATGGCGGAGGACCTGACCGAGTACTACGCCGATCTGGGCGTGAAGGTCCGCTACATGCACTCCGACATCGACACGCTGGAGCGGCTTGCGCTGGTCCGCGATCTGCGCCGCGGCGTGTTCGACGTGCTGGTCGGAATCAACCTGCTGCGCGAAGGCCTCGACATCCCCGAGGTGTCGCTGGTGGCGGTGCTCGACGCCGACAAGGAAGGCTTCCTGCGCTCCTCGGTATCGCTCATCCAGACCATCGGCCGCGCCGCGCGCAACGTCGAGGGGCGCGTGATCCTCTACGCCGACACCGTGACCGCCTCGATGAAGGCGGCGCTGGAGGAGACCGATCGCCGCCGCGCCAAGCAGAAGGCCTACAACGAGGCGCACGGGATCACTCCGCAGAGCGTCAAGCGGGCCATCCTCGACATGCAGATCCACGGCATCGCCACCGACGGCGACGACGCGCTCGCGGGCAAGGAAGAGCTCGCCGGGTATCTCCCCAAGGACAAGCGCGACGTCCCGAAGCTCATCGCGCAGCTCGAGTCGGAGATGCACGCCAAAGCGGAGGAGCTGGACTTCGAGGGCGCGGCGATGCTGCGCGACAAGGTCCAGGCCATCAAGGACCTCGATCTCGGCATCCTGCCGAAGAGGCCCGAGGTGCTCCGCGCCGAGGCTCGCGCCGCGGCGGGGATCGCGCCGCCCCAGCGCCCCGAGCACGGACGCTTCAACCGCCGCAAGCAACCTCGCAGCCGCGGCGGCGGGGTGCGGCGCTGACGGGCGCTGCTCGGTAGAATGCCCTGAGCATGCTTTCCGAGGAGCTGCAGCGGAAGCTGGAGGCGCTTCCCACCCAGCCCGGCTGCTACATCATGAAGGATCGCGCCGGCGCGGTGGTGTACGTCGGCAAGGCAGTCAACCTGCGCGCGCGGGTGGGGCAGTACTTCCAGGAGCGCACCGGCGACAGCCGGATCTTCATCCCCTTCCTGGAAGACCTGCTCGGCGACATCGAGGTGATGATCACCCCGAGCGAGAAGGACGCGCTCCTCCTCGAGAACGAGCTGATCAAGAAGCACCGGCCGCGCTTCAACATCCGGCTGCGCGACGACAAGAACTTCATCTCGCTGCGCCTTTCGGGCACGCACCCGTATCCGCGGTTGGAAGTGGTGCGGCGCGTGCGCAAGGACGGGGCGCGCTACTTCGGCCCGTACTCGAGCGCCTCCTCCATCCGCGAGACGCTCGGGATCGTGAACCGGCACTTCCAGCTGCGCACCTGCACCGACCAGGTGATGGCCAACCGCCGGCGGCCCTGCCTGCAGTACCAGATCAAGCGGTGCCCGGCGCCCTGCGTCTACAGCGTGCCGAACGAGGACTACCAGCGCAGCGTCGAGGAAGTGGCGC
>JBJMQJ010000154.1:0-12259 GCA_045802765.1 Myxococcales bacterium | reverse complement strand
TCGCCGACGGACGCCACGGAGACCTCCATCGCGGTCTATCCGGACACTTCGGATGGCCACATGAACGCGCGCTCGGCGCTCTTGTCGCTGAAGCTCTCGTACAACGTGGCAAACGGGGCGGTCCAAAAGGCCAGCGTCACGCTGACGAACACGCGCCCGACGCGCTCCCCGAACCACAAGCTCTGAGTCGCGGCACGCTCCGTCGAGGCGGGCCGCCCCTTGGGGCGGCCCTACGCCTCTTCCGCCGCGGCCCGGAGGCGATGCGCTCTAGAGACAATTCTCGACTGGATCGAGCCCCCTGGAAGTAGTGATGGACCAGCCGTGCTGCGCAGCGTCCACGAGGGCCCGACGAAGCAGAGAGCTGGGCTGGTCCTCGATCGTCCGGCCCGGGTCCTCGATCCGGTCGCTCTTAGACCACTGCATAAAAGCAGGCCATCCCGGTCCCTCCCTCAGTCGCGAGCCGCAGGACCACAGTGTTCCTCGATCGTCTTAAGCACCTCTTCGAGCGGGAACGGTTTCTGGATTACTCTCCGGACGTACTCGCGAAACGCGGCGAGACCGCGATCAGCAGGGCGCCAGCCGGACAGCACCACGACCGGCAAACCGTGCAGACTCTGTTGCTCCCTCAGCCAACTCAGCAATGTGGCCGTGGCCTCAGGGTGATCCAAATCCAGAAGCACCAAGCACGGCGGCTCGTGGGTGCTCAGGTAGTCGATCGCCTGGTCGCTCGCCGGGACGGCAACGGGGGTGTAGCCCTCGGTGGCAAGGGTTTCCTCCAGTGTGGTCCGCGTATCCGCGTCCTTCTCCACGATCAGGACACTGCGCATCGCGGGTCACCTCCCCGGCAAACTTATGACGCGGTGAGGCTCGGCGCAGTGCCGGTAGAGCAGATCCACTGGTTGAAGCGCGCCCCGAGCCTCCAGGCGAAGCTGTAGCACGGCACCGGCCTCCCGGAGGCGGGTTCCGTCACAACTGACGGAGCAGGTGACGGACTCGGAAGGGCCGGGGTGAGAGACCAGAGAAGACGAGACCCCTGAAACCGGCGAAGGTCGCAGGGGTCCGGGAATGGAGCGGAACACCGGGTTCGAACCGGCGACCTTCGCCTTGGCAAGGCGACGCTCTACCAGCTGAGCTAGTTCCGCGGAGCGCCGCGTTGATTAAGCCGCCCCGGCGCGCTCTGTCAAGGACGTTGCCGGCGGCCTCGCAGCCCGCAGTTTGCGAGCGCCGCGATGCTCCGCCGCACCCTCGCCATCCGTGCCGCAGGGCGCCGCGCCGGCCGCTCACCGGGACCGCTGACGCATGGCGGCGGCGCCAACGTATGGGCGCGCCGCAACGCCATGGCCGCTCCGCCGCGCCGCCGAAGGAGGAAGGGGGGCTATTGACGCTCGCTCCATGACAAAGGTATGACACGGCCGCACTTCGTTCGACATGCCCTTTGTCTGCTGCGCGTGACGCGAACAACGAGGAGTGGCGCGGAGGGCGCCCACGCCCTTCCGTCCAGCAGTTGGTAGGAATCGTGACCAACACCAGAGGAGTTTCCCGATGCTCTTGAACACGAAGGCCCTGACCACCACGCTGCTCTCGGGGCTATGCGTTTCGGCGATGGCCGCCGCGCAGGAAAGTCGTCCCGCTGGGCAGACCCCCCCGCCCGCAGAGATGGGCGTCCCCACCCCGGCCGTCGGACAACCCGACACGACCGGCACTCCGGAAGCGACCGGCACGACCGGCGCTCAAGCGTCCGGCAAGCGGGCCGCTGAAGAGACGATCACCGTCACCGGGTCCCGCATCCGCCGCAAGGACCTGACCACTCCCGCTCCAGTCACGGTCATCAGCCGTGAGCAGGTGGTGGCGAGCGGCAAGGTGTCGATCGGCGATTTCCTGCAGAGCCTCCCCGAGCAGGGAAACGCGATCAACACCTCGGTCAACAACGGCGGCAGCGGCGCGACGCGCGTCAGCCTCCGCGGCCTGGGCGCGAACCGAACCCTGGTGCTCCTCAACGGACGCCGCATGGTTCCGGGCGGCACCGGCGCTGACGACTCGGTCGACCTGAACTCGATCCCGACCGCCGCCATCGAGCGCATCGAAGTGCTGAAGGACGGCGCCTCCGCGGTGTACGGTTCCGATGCCATCGCCGGCGTGGTGAACATCATCACGCGCAAGAACTACCGGCAGACCGACATCGGCGCGTATACCGGGATCACGCCGCACGGCGACGGCACGACGTACGACTTCAACGTCACCACGGGCACGGGCGGCGACCGCGGCAACATCACCTTCTCCGCCGGCTACTACAACCAGCAGCCGGTTTGGGCCGGGGCGCGCGACTTCGCGAACATCCCGCGCACGTTCCAGGCGGCCGACCCGACCGACCCCACCGCGTTCAGCGGGGAGTTCTCCGGCACGGCGAGCAGCACCATCCCGCAGGGACGTTTCGCCCTCCCCAAGTCGGAGAGGACGTTGCCGAACGGCAACAGCGCCTACCAGACGCTCATCAACACCTATGGCAGCCCGAGCATCTCCTCGTTCATCAAGTGCACGGGCACCGAGGCAGCGGCGCCGTTGGGTTCGAATCCGAAGGACCCGAAGAACACCTGCCAGTCGGTCGGATGGCGGCCGTTCGACGCGAGCGACATGGCTCCGGTGGGCGACTTGTACAACTTCCAGCCGGAGAACTACCTGGTCACGCCGCAGCAGCGCCTCACGCTGTACTCGGCGGGTGACACTCGCATCGGCAGCTTCGCCCGCGGCTTCTTCGAGGCGCACTTCGTCAACCGGCAGTCGGACCAGAAGCTCGCCGCGGAACCGCTCGTCATCGGACCCGGCGGCGAGACGGTGACCGTGTCCGCGACGAACGCGTTCAACCCGTTCAACCGCGACTTCGTCCAGTTCCGCCGCCGGCTCCTGGAGTTCAGCAACCGCACCACCAACCAGGACATCAACACCATTCGCGTGGTGGGCGGGCTCGACGGAACCCTCTCCGACGACTTCGGTCCTCTGCAGGGGTGGTTCTGGGAGGCCTCGGTCAACTACGGGCGGACCCAGGGCGACAACGTGAAGACCGGCAACCTGTACGTGCCGGCGCTCGCGGCCGCCATCGGCCCGAGCTTCCGCGACACGAACGGCGTGCTTCGCTGCGGAACGGGCGCCAGCACGGTCGTCGAAGGGTGCGTTCCGCTGAACCTGTTCGGCGGTCCGGGGACCATCACCGGAGACCAGATCGCCGGACTGACGTTCACCGGAACCGAGCGCGGCATCAACCAGCTCGTGTCCGTCAACCTGAACACCAGCGGCGAGCTGATCCGCCTGTTCGGCGACCGGCCGCTGGGCCTTGCCGCCGGGTATGAGTTCCGGACGATGAAGGGCACCGACATCCCGGACCCGATCACCGCCGCCGGACTGACCACCGGGAACAAGGCCACCCCCACGCAGGGCAGCTACTACGTGAACGAGGGCTACGGAGAGCTGTCCGTCCCGCTCCTCTCGAACATGCCGGGCGTCCAGAACCTGGAGGCGACGGCCGCTGCGCGCGTATTCCGGTACAGCACGTTCGGGAGCGACTGGACGTACAAGTTCGGCGGCCGGTACACCCCGGTACGCGACGTCACGGTGCGCGGCACCTACTCCACCGCGTTCCGTGCACCGAGCATCGCCGACCTGTTCCTCGGCTCGCAGGACAACTTCGCGAACGTGACGGATCCCTGCGCCAAGAACGCGCCCGCCACGTGCACGGGGACGGCCTTCAACAACGGCGACCCCTCCACGCAGCTGCGGTCGCACGTCGGAGGCAGCCCGAACCTGAAGCCCGAGACGGCGAAGACCTGGACGCTCGGTCTGGTGCTCGAGCCGACGATGATCAAGAACTTCACCGTCACCCTCGACTACTACAACATCACCATCGACTCGCCGATCGTGAACGTCGGCTCGGCCACCATCCTCAATTCCTGCTACTTCGGAGGCGTGCAGCGGTTCTGCGACCTGATCACGCGTGACCCGGTCAGCGGCCAGGTGTCCAACATCGTCGACACCACCACCAACGTGGGCAGGGACCAGACCGACGGAGTCGACCTGGCAGTGCGCTACGCGTATCCGTCCGAGTACGGCCGCTTCGGCTTCCTCTTCGACGGAACCTGGCTGCACTCGTTCCACCGCCTGCTCGCGGACCAGTCCGAAGTCTCGGCCCGCGGCACCTTCGACCTCGCCACGACCGGCGGCGTCTTCCCGGCGTTCAAGTTCAACGCCGGCGCGACGTGGAGCCTGGGCGGGTTCGGCGCGGGCGTGAACTCGAAGTTCATCGGCTCGTTCCACGAGTGCGCCGATGACACCGGGTTCTTCGGCGGCGGCTCGATCTGCACCAGCAACGGAGGCACGCCGCAGTTCCAGCGGCTCGTACCCGCGTACGTCACCTTGGACGTGTACGCGAGCTACACGCTGCGAAGCCCGGCGGGCCGTACGACGCTGGCCGCGGGCGTGAACAACGTGGGCGACCACAAGCCGGCAGTCATCTACAACGGCTTCCTGGCGGCCTCGGATCCGACGGCCTATGACTTCATGGGCCGCTTCGGGTACGTCCGCCTGACGCACACGTTCTAGACGAAAGTCCGGCAGTACAACCGAGGGCGGACGGGTGAGCTCGAGCCCGTCCGCCCTCGGCGCGCGTGGGATACGACAGCGCAGATCGAAGGCCGCGGACGCGCGTTGACAGTCCGGTAGGTGGACTGTAATCTCCGCCGCCTTTTAGGCGCCGTTTCGCAGAGGATCCATGTTCGACACCATCACCGCCGCCCGCGCGAAGACGAGGCGGGGCACCTCCATGCTCGTCTCGATCCTGCTCCACGGAGCGGCGATCGGGCTAGCCGTCGCCTTCACTTACGTGCGGGCGCACATGCCGAGGCAGGAGCAGGCCGTCGACGTCGTCTTCCGGCCCCCGCCGCCTCCTCCACCGCCTCCTCCACCCCCCGCGGCGCGGAAGAAGACCACGCCCCGGCAAACGCCGAAGATCGTCCCCAAGGCGCCCACCCAGACCCTGGTGCAGCCGAAGGAGCTGCCGAAGCTGGACGAGAAGCCGCCAGAGAACCTCCCCGAGGAGGAGTCGGACGACGAGGGCGTGGAAGGTGGCGTCGAGGGCGGCGTGGTGGGCGGAGTGCAAGGGGGCGTGGTGGGCGGATCCTTCGGCGGGACCGGGACCGGCCCGCCGAGGCGCATCGAGGCGGAGAACGCCGTCATCAAGATGCAGAAGATCAGCGGCCCCGACATCGAGTACACGCCCCAGGCGCTGGAGAAGGAAGTCCAGGGGACGATGGTGGTCAAATGCCTGATCGGGATCGACGGGTCGGTGCACAACTGCCGGGTGGTCCAGGGGCTCCCCTTCATGGACCGCGTGGCGGTGGATACGCTGCAGCGACAGAGGTACAAGCCGTACATGGTCGGGGGCCAGCCGGTCGAGGTGGACCTGACCTTCCGCATCAAGCTCGAGCTGCCGCAGTAGGACCAGCGCTGCCGCTTGCGGCGGCCCTCCCGCTGGTCGCCGCGCCGAGGACTGCCATGGAACGACACCGCATCCGTCTTGCTTCCCGCCAGGCCCGGGCGGGGCTTGCCGCCGTCCTCGTCGCCGCCGGCTGCGCCGGCGCGGGCGGCGGCGCTCAGCGGGCAGGTGGCGGCGGCGCCACCGCCACGGTGGCCGCCGGGAAGTTCACGCCCAGCAGCCCGGCCGCCCAGAGCTACGGCGACGTGCAGCGCCGCTGCGGGGCCATCGGGATCACCCGCTACATGGGGACCGACACGGCCGACCAGGCCAAGCAAGCCCGCAAGCCCGCGCCGCAGATCGACGGGCGGCTCTGCGCGGTGGCCGAGTCGCTGCTCGGTTGGGACGAGAAGCAGACCGTCCCCGAGAGCGTGCTCGCTTTCCTCGCTTTCCACCACGGGATTCCGTCCGGGACCGTCCCGCGCGTGGTGGTGGCGACCATCGATGTGGAGAGCGAGCGTGATCTCGCCACCCGCCTCGAGGAGCCGCTCATCCAGTTCATGACCAGCGCCGCGGCGCAGGTGAACTATGGGGTCGCGTCGACGCGCGGGTCGAGCGGCGGCACCAAGGTCGCGCTCGCGATGCAGGAGCCGGAAGTGACCGTGGAGCAGTTCCCGCGCAAGCTCGAGGCGAAGGGCGAGGCCACGCTGAGCGGGCGCCTGCTCGGGCCGCTCGAGAACGCCAAGGTGCTGATCAGCGGCCCGCGGGGCAAGCTGGAGCAGCCCGAGTCGAAGCCTGGCAAGGAGTTCCGCGTTCCGGTGAGCTGCGGCGGCCAGACGGGTCGGATCGTGATCGAGATCCGCGGCGAGGAGCAAGGCCAGGTGGCTCTGGCGGGGAACTTCCCCGTCTACTGCGGGATCGACCCTCCGACGAGCGTGGACCTCCCCACCCCCGGAGGAGACGCGGCGCAGCAGGAGCGCGCGATCTTCGACGAGATCAACGCGGAGCGCAGCTCGGCAGGGCTCGCTCCGCTGCAGTGGGACGACAAGGTTGCCCAGGCGGCCAGATCCGTCTCCGAGAGCGAGGCCAAGGCCGGCGGTTCGGGCGCCACCATCGCCGAGCTGCCGCAGCGGCTCAAGGCCGCCGGCGTCGCCTCGCCAGTGGTCCTCGCGAACCCGGGCGTGCGGCGCAGCGCGCTCGACGCGCATCGCCGCTTCGGCCTGAGCCCCGTCTACCGAGCCAACTACATGAGCACCGAGGCGACGCACGGAGGAGCCGGCGTGGCGAACGGGAAGGACGCTCAGGGCGGCGCGGTCGCGTTCGTGACCGAGGTGTTCGTGCGCGAGCTGGCGCAGATGGACGCCTCCGCGGTGGCGCCCAAGCTCCGCGAGGCGCTCAACAAGCGGCGCGCCTCCGCGGGCATGGCCGCGTTCAAGGACGATCCGACGCTCGACAAGGTGGCGCAGGAATACGCGCAGGCGCTGGCCGGCGCGGGCGGCAAGATGTCCGATGCCAAGCACAGCCAGCTCGCCAGTCCGCTCTACAAGAGCTTCCGCATCGTCGACGTCCTCTCCGGGGCCAAGGTCGATCCGCTGGAGTTCGCCGACGAAAAGACGGTGATCACGAGCAAGGAGAAGGCGATCGGCATCGGCGTGTCCCAGGGAGACCACCCCGTCCTGGGCAAGAACGCGACCTACGTGGTGCTGGTGACCGGTACCCGGAAGTAGGCAAAAGCGCCATGCCCTACCGCTACCTCGTCGAGGTGCGGCCCGAGGACATCGACGAGCTGGGCCACGCCGGGAACCTGGTCTACCTGCGTTGGGTGCTGGAGGCGGCGCTCGCCCATTCGACCGCGGTCGGGCTGGGCCAGGCCGCCTATCTCGCGCGCCGCGAGGTGTGGGTGGTGCGCAGCCATGAGATCCGTTACCTCCGCCCGGCGCTCGCGGGCGAGCGGCTCTCGGTGGAGACGCGCGTCGCCAGCATGGCGGCAGCGAGCAGCATCCGCCGCACCCGCATCCTGCGCGCCTCGGATTCGGCCGAGCTCTGCCTCGCCACGACCGACTGGGCCTTCCTCGACCTGGACCGCGGGCGCCCGCGCCGCATACCGGAGGACATCCGCTCCCGCTTCCCGCTCGAGCCTGACTAGCGATCGCCGCATAGCGGTTCGGCGATCGCCGCATAGCGGTTCGGCGATCGCCGCATAGCAGTTCGGCGATCGCCGCATGGGAGGACGGGATCGGCCGCGCCGGGGAGACCAGGGGGGCCGGCCCAAGTCGGGCTGGATTTGGGTCCGCGGGGTCCACACCCCCGCAAGACCGGGTACGCCCTCCAATTGGGCCGGCCCCGCTGGTCTCCCCGTCGCCGACGCGTCCGGTGTGGCGCGGTCTGGCGCGGGGTCGCCGCGCCCCACTTCGGCCGCAACGGCGGCCCAAGGTACTCAGTAGCACATACTCGACAGATCGAGAGTGTCCTCTCCTACCCCTTTCTACAGGGGGGGCTCTAGCCGGAGCGGGGTGTGGCGACCGCTGTGCCCTGCAGTGCCACGCCGGACTCGGCGGCGGCGGGTCCCGACCGGGGGCCCGGGCCAATTGGAGGGCGTACCTGGTCCTGCGGGGGTATGGACACCGCGGACCCAAATCCAGCCCGACTTGGGCCGGGCACCCGGTCGGGATCCGGCGCCGGCACGGCACGGCATCATCGCCGGCTCAGACAAGCTTCATCTGACAAACAGGCTCAGCGCCCCTCGCCCGTCTCCAGAGTGTAGAAGGCCCGGATGTAGTCGATCGCGGAGGCGATTCCGGGAACGAGGGAGATGTAGAGGAGGGTCAAGCCGACCGCGTGGAAGTCGGTCACCACCGTCCCGAACAGGTAGTCGATGGGAAAGTGATAGTGCACCATCAGCGCGATGATCCCGGAGAGCTGCAGGGAGGTCTTCCACTTCCCTCCCCGCGACGCCGCGATCACCAGGCCTTCGCTCATGGCGATGGTGCGCAGCCCGCTGATGAGCAGCTCTCTCGCGAGGATGATCACCACCACCCAGACGGGGACCCGTCCCAGGCGCACCAGCGTCACCAGCGCCGAGAGCACGATGATCTTGTCCGCCAGCGGGTCGAGGAACTTCCCCAGCGTGGTCACCTTGTTGGAGACGCGCGCCAGCCACCCGTCGAGCCAGTCGGAGATGGCCGCGGCCGCGAAGACCACCGCCGCGAGGAAGCTGTTGCGCCGGTTCTCGTAAGCGAGCAGCGCCATGAAGACGGGGATGCAGAGGATGCGCCCCAGCGTCATGAGATTTGGCGCGTTGAGCAGCTCCTCGCGCAGCCGCTCGCGCCGGGTCTTTCGCCGCGGCGGGGGAGGAGCCACTGCGAGCACCGGCGAGGCCGGAGAATGAGGAAGGACCTGCGACTCCACGAGCTATCTCCCGTCCGGCGCGTCGACCAGCGCGCTGCCCTCCCCGGCGAGCTCCAGGGCGACGCCCAGCTCGGGCGCCTCCTCGACGATGGGCACCACCCGGGGCTGGATGAGCGGCCCGTGCCAGCCGACCAGCTGATCCATGGGGATGCGCAACGGCTCTCCGCGGGTCAGCTCCACCGCCTTGGGCTCGCCCACGGTGACGAGCAGGAGCTTTCCCCGCCCGCGCAAGTGCACGAGGTGCAGATCGTGGCCGGTCTTCGACGGCACGCGCCCGTTCTCGAAGACGATCGACTCCTCGAAGGCGAAGAGCACTTCCTCGCGGAAGTAGGCGGGCTCGTCGCCCAGCTCCAGGGCCGTGAACACGCGCCCTTCGCGCGAGATGACGAACCGGCCTTCTCCAGAGGCGCGCAGCATCCGCCGCGCGCCCTCGCCGAACGGCTTGTCGGTGGGACGGCCGCGGAACCGCTTCAGCTCGGGCTTGAGCGAGAGCTGGCCCCAGCTCGCCACCAGCCCGTCGAGGCGCGTCAGCATCTCGCCGCGCACCTGGATGAGCAACTCGGTCGAGCCGATCCCGAACCCGCCCTCGCGGTTCGGAATGGAGAGCCGGCGCGTGGTGGTGTAGGCGGCCAGCTCGCTGGGCTCCTCCACCTCGGGCGGCTCGTTCGCGGAACCGCCGATCGCGACGCGGCCGATGGCGGTGGCGGGCGCGGTTGCCACCCAGGTGCTGGCGAGCGCGCGGTCCTCGGGCGCGGCCGGCTTCTCCTCGGTGGCGGGGCGGAACGGCCGGGCCTCCTCGAGGGCGTCGCTGGCCTGCTCCGCCATTTCGCGCAGCGGCGTCGCGGCGAGCTGCTGCTCCATCCGCTGGGCCATGGCGGAGTTGCCCGCCTTGAGGAACCATTCGCGGGCGCGGCCGACCTCGCCCTTCTGCGCCAGGGCGAGCCCCAGGTAGTTCTGCGCCTTGCGGTGGTCGGGGGAGAGGTCGAGCGTCGTCTCGAAGCAGCGCGCCGCCTCGTTCGCCGCGCCCAGCTTCAAGAACACGAGGCCGAGGTTCACCCGCAGCGTCGGATCCGCCGGGTGGTCCTCGATGAGCCCGCGGTAGATGGCCTCGGCCTTCTCCAGCTCGCCCAGCTTGAAGAGCGAGAGCCCGAGGAGGTTGCGCGCCCGCTGGTTGCGCGGCTTGTACCGGAGCGCCTTTTCCAGGAGCTGCCGCGCCCCGCCCGCGTCGCCGCGCTGCAGGGTGTCGGCGGCGTCGCCCACCGTGCGGTCGAACTCCTGGTTCTCGGCCAGATCCGCGTCGTCCTCGAACAGCCGGCCCTCGTCCAGCGCCCGCGGCCTGGTCGCGTCCATCAGGGAGCGCCTTGCGCCGCCGCGGGAGCGGGCGCCGATTCGGCCACCTGGGTCCGCCTCGCGGCGCGCCTGAGCTGGTAGTAGTAGGCGAGGACTTTCTTCACGTACAGGCGCGTCTCCTCGAACGGCGGGACACCCTTGTACTTGCGCACCGCGTCCGGCCCGGCGTTGTACGCGGCCAGGACCAGCATCATGTCGCCGGCGAACTGGTTGGCGAGCTGCCGGAGGTACCGCGTCCCGCCCATGATGTTCTGCGCCGGATCGACGGGATCCTCGACGTACATCTGCCCCGCGGTCTCGGGCATGAGCTGCATGAGCCCCACCGCGCCCTTGTGCGAGATGGCCGAGGTGTCGCCGGCGCTCTCCACGGCGATCACCGCCCGGATCAGCTCGGCGGGGATGTTGAAGATCTTCGCCGCGCGATCGATCTCGTCGGGCGGCGCGTCGCTGCGGCGCTCCCACCAGTGGGCGGGACGCTTCTCCCTTGCGGCCGGTGGCTTCCGGCTTGCGGCTTGCGGTTGAGCCGGCGCCACCTTGCGGGGCGCCTTGACGGTCTTGTCGGGCGGCGTGTCCGCGACGTGGTAGACGCCGTCCTTGTCGACCCAAGAATGCAAGGGTCCGGCGCGCACGGCCAGCGGGGCCGCCAGCAGGAACGCTGCAGCGAGGACGGAACGCGACATCTTCGAGGAAACGATAACAAGTCTGCGAGCCGGCAAGCAAATCCCCGCACGAGCGCCCGTCCGTTCCACGACTGCGCTCCACTGCTCGAACCTGCTACCCGAGCGTACCCTGTCGCCCGCCGGATAGGGCGGCGCCGCGGCTTTTTCCCTTTTCGAACGCGGCCGCCATGGCATGCGATGTAGGCTGCCCAAGGATGCGTCACCAATCCGACTTCCTGGTACTGGGCAGCGGCATCGCCGGGCTCTCTTTCGCCCTGCAGGCGGCCAGGCATGGGTCCGTCACCGTGCTCGCCAAGCGGGGGCGGTCGGAGTCGAACACCGCCCATGCGCAGGGCGGGATCGCGGCCGTCCTCGCTCCGCACGACAGCATCGACCAGCACGTCCACGATACGCTGGTCGCCGGCGCCGGCTTGTGCCGCGAGCGCGCGGTGCGGGCGGCCGTCGAGGAAGGACCTGCGCGCGTCCGCGAGCTGATCGAGCTGGGCGCCGAGTTCACGCGCGACGCGACGCCGCTCGGCTACCACCTCACGCGGGAGGGCGGCCACTCGCAGCGGCGCGTCCTGCACGCGGCGGACATGACCGGTCGCGAAGTGGAGCGCGCCCTGCTCGCCGCCGCCGACCGCGCCGGAATCCGCATCGCCGAAGAGCAGGTCGCCATCGATCTCA
Organism: Myxococcales bacterium; assembly: GCA_045802765.1. GTDB lineage: Bacteria > Myxococcota > Myxococcia > Myxococcales > 40CM-4-68-19 > VBKO01. The sequence goes on along the minus strand of JBJMQJ010000154.1, from coordinate 694 downwards.
TCACCGCCGCCAAGCTCGGCGCCGGCGGGCGCGACCGGGCAGCGGGGGCGTACGTCCTCGACGCGCGCACCGGCGAGGTGCACGTCTACCTGGCGAAGGTGGTGGTGCTCGCCACCGGCGGCGCCGGCAAGGTCTACCTGTACACGACGAACCCGGACGTGGCGACGGGGGACGGGCTGGCGATGGCGCACCGCGCGGGCGCGGCGATCGCGGATCTCGAGTTCATCCAGTTCCACCCCACCTGCCTCTATCACCCGCAGGCGAAGACCTTCCTCATCTCCGAGGCGCTGCGCGGCGAGGGAGGGATCCTGCGCAACTCGGCGGGCGAGCGGTTCATGGAGCGCTATGACCAGCGCCGCGAGTTGGCCCCGCGCGATGTGGTGGCGCGAAGCATCGATTCCGAGCTCAAGCGGCGGGGCGACGACTGCGCCTTCCTCGACATGACGCACCTGGGGAAGGCGTTCCTGGTCGAGCACTTCCCGCACATCTACACGACCTGCCTGGCCTTCGGGATCGACATGGCGCAAGTGCCCATCCCGGTGGTGCCCGCTGCCCACTACGTCTGCGGCGGCGTCTGCACTGATCTGCATGGGCAGACGACCATTCCCGGACTGCTCGCGGTCGGCGAAGTGGCCTGCACCGGGCTGCATGGCGCCAACCGCCTCGCCTCCAACTCGCTGCTGGAAGGACTCGT
>JBJMQJ010000153.1:0-4626 GCA_045802765.1 Myxococcales bacterium | reverse complement strand
GATCGGCGGCACCGCGCCCGATGCGGGCGTGGTCTCGCCGGTGGTCTGCTGCGCCGGGGACGAATCCTTGCCCGTGGCGTGCAGGATCATCTGCGCGAGCTGCGATCGGGCGGCGTCGAGCGCGGCAGGGCTGCTCGTCGACTGGTACGTCGTCGGGTACACCCCCTTCGCGATCTGCTTGGCCTGCTCGCCCAGGCCGAGCTGCTTGGCCAGGGCGAGGAGCTCGTAGTCCTCCATCCCATCGCGGATCATCTTCATGCGGAACGACTCCACCGGGATCTCCGTCTGCCCGCCGATCCGGTTGGTGGTGCCCGGGTAGAAGAGGGTGCCGTCCCCGGCGCCGCCGAAGGCGTTCTGGTTCACCCATGGGTCGCCGCCGAAGTACGCCTGCGTCATCTCGTAGTAGAGCTCGCCGGAGATGTCGTAGCTGAAGCTCATCCACTCCATCGCGCGGTTGCGGGTGGCGTCGCTGTCGATGGCGTAGGTCGGCCAGCCCGAGCCGCCGGTGTAGTCGTAGCCGGGGCCCACGCCCGAGCAGCCGAAGCTCATGCAGCTCTGGTACCACCAGACGGTCGCGCCGTACTTCGCGCGCTGCGACCCCGCGTGGCCGGTGCCCGGGCGGTCCTCCATGAAGTTCACCACCGGCACGTAGAGGTCGATGCCGCTGATGCCGTGCTGCGCGGTCTCATCGGTGGTGGTGGTGACCAGCGTGGGGATGCTCGGGTCGGCCGCCCGCGAATTGGCGATGCGGCCCGCGATGTCGCCCCACTGGCAGGTCATCGGCGGCTCGTCGCAGATGTAGTTGAAGAGCGCCTTGGACCAGCCCTTCGCCTTGAAGTGATCGGACCAGGCCTTCACCACGTTCGTCCTGGTCCCGTCGCCCTCGATTTGCACCGCGGTGAGCTTGGCTCCCGACAGGCGCGTGTTGGCCGTGCCGTCGAGGAACGGGCCGGCGTACGTATCGAAGTCGCCCCAGCCGCCGCTGCCGTCCTGCCTGATGGGAGAAGTCAGCGCGGGGAGCGTGATGCTGATGCGGTTGTCGAGGGCCGCCTGCATGTAGCGGGCGCGCAGCTTCTGCTCGGCGTCGAAGTTGCCGCAGCCGCCGTCGCCGTGCCCCATGCAGGGGCCGTTCCACGTCATGCCGAAAGCGCTGCGCAGCGACGAGGTGGACGGCACGGCGAAGTCCCACACGGTGAGCGTCACCGGGATCTGCGTGGCCGCGCCGCCCGTCACGTTCAGCGTGCCCTTGTAGATGCCGGGCGCCGCGTTCGCCGGCACGTGAACGTCGACCAGCACGGCGCGGCTCTCGCCCGCCGGCACGTCGAAGGGGAACGCGTTGCGCTTCTCGCCGACGATCGGGTCCACGTCCGGCACCAGCGCGTCGGGCCAGATGCCGGCTGCGCCGTCGCCGCCCGTCTGCGTAGGCACGTTGATGAGCGCCTCGCGGTAGAGCGTCACGTCGCGGCCGCTGATGCTGTGGCCCTTGTCGTCGCCAAGCCCCTCGAGGCTCATCGACACGCCCGTCGCGGCGCCGGTCACGACGACCTGGAAGGACTCGAACTCGTTCTTGGCGGCCGCGATGACCGCCGTCGCGCTGCTGCCCTGCGGAGGCTGCGCCTGCGGGCGGATCTTGACCGCGGCGGGGGCCGTCCAGACCTGGGCTGCTTCCGAAGCGCTGCCTGCGAGGAAGGCGACTGCGGCGGCGGCGATCTGGGAGAGCTTCATCGGTACGTCTCCTTGGTTGGCTGCTTCCCGGAACGGCGAGTGCTTTCCGTTTAGGTTGGCCAACGAAGTGGACGTGCCGCCTCTTCCCTCCTTGGTGTCCGGCAGTAGGGGGTCTTCTGCGCGCTTGTCGGGTGAACGGGGGCCGGCGTCCCCGCTCCGAGCACGTCCGCGCACACGCGCCCCCGCAGGGATCACATGCGGCGGATCGCCTCCTGGGAATCCTTTATGCGAGAACCAGCGTTCTACGGGCGGCGCTGCGCCCGGAAGGTCGCCATGCAGACGGGGAACCAGGCGCCGCGCCGAGCGCCCCCCCAACGGTGGCAGGCGCCCTGTCGAGGAGCTCCTCTACAGGCAGCGGGGCGCATTGCGGTGCGCCTTCTCCACGGACGGCGGAGCACTGCTGCCGGTCGTGCCACGAAACCGTCCACTGAGGGACAGGGCGTCCGGCTTCTCGGCCGGCGAGCCGTGCTTATGTTGCCGCCGTACGGAGGGCCGCCGTCGCGGCCCCTGGAGGAGCGTGTTGCAGGCGAGCATCTCCAGGCCCGTCGATCTGGTCCAGCCCGCGCGCGAGTGGCAGGCGCGCCGCATCGGCCAGATCGCGTTCGGCGCGGCGGTGCTCTTCCTCGCGCAGCTCTACCTGGCGCCCGCGCAATGGTTCCCGCCGACCGAGCCGCTGCGGCTCGCGCTGGTGCTGTCCGCGGTGGCGCTCGCCGCGATCGCCGTCCACCGCCTCATCACCAACAAGCCGCTCTGGCTGGGATGGCGCGGAGCGCTGCTCGCCGTCTACTGCGGGACCGCGCTGCTCTCGCCGGCCTGGTCGATCGACCGCGCGCTGTCGATCTCCGGGGCCCTCGAGGTGGCCAAGCACTTCCTCTTCTTCGTTGCGGTGGTGAACACCGTCACGACGCCGCGGCGAATCCGGATCGCGATGCTCGTCTATGCGGCCGCCTCCATCGTCCCCGGCTGGGGCACGTTCTGGAACTGGTGGCACGACGAGCTCTTGGTGGAAGGCTTCCGCGGACGCTGGCTCGGCGTCATGGCCGATCCGAATCACGACGCCATGGCGCTGGTCGGGGCCGTTCCGATGCTGCTCCTCTTCGCCACGCACGGGCCCGGGCTGTGGCGGCGCATCGTCGGCGCCGCGGGCGCGACCGCGCTCTTGATGGGGATCGTGGCCACGCACTCGCGCGGCGGATCGCTGGGGCTCGCGGCCGCGGTCCTGGTGTGGGCGCTCATGTCCAAGCGCAAGGCGCTCGCCGGCGGGCTGGCGCTGCTCGCGGCGGCGGGCGTGCTGCTCTTCGCGCCGAGGACATTCTGGGACCGAAACGAAACGATCAGCACGTTCGAGGAAGACGTCTCCGTCCAGGGCCGCATGCAGGCGTGGCAGGTGGCGGCGCGCATCCTGAGGGAGAGGCCTCTCCTCGGCGTGGGAGAGTCGGCGTTCCTCACGGCGTGGAAGCAGTACGCGCCGATCGACGATCCGGTCGAGCACCCGTACGTGGCCCACAACCTCGAGCTCGAGGTGCTCGGGCAGGTGGGAGTCGTCGGGCTCTTCGGGATGATGGGATTCATCGCCTGCGCGCTGTGGTCGGCCTGGCGCGCGCGAAACGGCGGCATGGCGCACGAGTCGCGCGCCGTCTTTGCTTCGCTGGTCGGTTATCTCGTCTGCCAGCAATTCTCCGGGTACTCGCTGTCGTGGTTCCTGTACGCGCTGTGCGCCTTCGCCTCGTGCATCGATCACTACGGCGGGCGCCGCAGCGTCCGGGTAGAGCCTACGGGGAGCTACGGATCTCCCCTTCCGGCCGCCTAGGACACAGGTTTCCCACATGACGGAGGGGGTGGCGTGAAGGAGCCGGTGCCCGTCCTGCAGATCGTGAACCAGTTCGCCATCGGCGGTGCCGAAGGGCAGTTCGTGGCGCGCGTGCGCAGGCATCCACCCGGGTTTCGACCAGTGGTGGCTTGCATCCACAAGAAGGGTCCCAACCTCGCGGCGGTGGAGGAACTGGGCCTTCCGGTCGAGGAGTTCGGACTGCGCGGCAGCCTGGCGCAACTGAACACGGGGCACCAGGTGCTGCGGCTCGCTGCGTTCATGGCGCGCGAGGGCGTGCGGCTGGTGCACGCGAACGATTTCTACGCGAACCTGCTGGCGGTGCCCGCGGCGCGGCTGGCGGGCGCCAAGGTGATCGTCAGCCGCTTCGATCTCGGCCACTGGTACTCGCGCGGTCACCACGTGCTGGAGGCGCTCGCCTCGCGCACCGCGGACGCGGTGTACACGAACGCGGAGGCGGTGCGCGAGATGTGCGTCGCGCAGGAGGGCATCCCCGCGGACCGGGTGGTGGTGGTGCACAACGGGATCGAGCTCGACCAGTTCGATCGCGCCCGGCGCGAGCCGCTCATCGCGCCGCTCCCCGGACTGAGCGAAGGCGACGATGGCAAGTCGCGCCGCCCCGCCGTGGTGATCGCCGCGAATCTGTACGCGGTGAAGGGACACCTCGACTTGATCGAGGCGCTGGAGATCGTCCGGCGCGCGGTCGCGGACGTGCTCGTGCTGTGCGCCGGCGAGGGTCCCATGCGCCCCGTCCTGGAGCAGCAGATCCGCGCCCGGGGGCTGGCCGACAACGTCGTGCTGCTCGGGCACCGCCTCGACGTCCCGGCGATCCTGCAGCGCGCGCACGTGGGTTGCCTGTGCTCGCACGCGGAAGGTCTATCCAACGCCGTCATCGAGTACATGGCCGCTTCGCTCCCGGTGGTGGCGACCGCGGTGGGCGGCAACGTCGAGCTGGTCACCGAGGCTGGTTCGCGCGCGAGCGGCCACCTCGTCCCGCCGCACCGCCCCGCCATCCTCGCCGAACGGCTGGCAGCCCTGCTCCGCGATCCCGCCCGCAGCATTGCGCTCGGCTC
>JBJMQJ010000152.1:0-5844 GCA_045802765.1 Myxococcales bacterium | reverse complement strand
GCCCTCACTCCGCGATGGCGTCGTAGCCCCGTTCGGAGAAGTGCAGCAGGCAGAACCCGTGGCCGAACGGATCGGCCAGAATCGCGATGCGTCCCCAGCTCCGGTTCACCGCGGGCTCCTCCACCTTCGCGCCGGCTTCCACGGCACGCTCCACCGCGGCGTCGACGTCCGGAACCACGAAGTCGACGTGCACCGGGGTCCAGTGGCGCGCGTAATCGCGGGGCCGTGCCGCGGGGGCCGGGATGGTGCCCGCCGGCTTCGCGAGCAGGTAGATGCGCGAGGCCGCGCCGAGCAGCTCCACGCCGTCTTCGCCGAACCGCCGCCCGACCGTGAGACCTAGCGCGCGCACATAGAAGGCCGCCGCCTCGTCGAGCGCGGGCACGTCGATGTTCACGAGGAGGTCCAAAGCGCGGCGCATCTTACGCTGCTCCCTTGCGACGCGCGCTCGAGTGTCCGTGCGCAGCGCAGCCCGGCGTCGTTTCTTCCGCTAGCTCCGCGGCGCGGCGCGCTTCGCGGGGGCGGCGGCGCCTTCGACGGACACCACCCCCTCCTCGAGAAGCTGCGAAAGAATGCGGGCAGTGTCCAGCCGGTGCAGCCCGCAGATCGCGTACAGGTCCTCGAAGGTGACCGCGCCGTCGATCTGCGCAAGGACGAAGCCGGCGCGCGGATCGAGGTTCAGCCAGATGATCTCGTCCGGAGGGAGGACGACGCGGGGGATGCGGTCCATCGCCCCGAGCTTGCTCTCGAACATCTGGATGAGGTTCGCCTCGCAGAGCGCGTGGAGCTTCTGCGCTTCGTCGTCCTGCGGCTTGCGGGCGAGGATCTTCGCCAAGAGCTCCAGCGCGCCGGAGAAGTCGTTCAGCGCCACCAGCTCGCGCGCTCCAGCCGTCCAGGCCGACAGCTCGTCATCCTCGGCCGGCGGGACCGGCATCGGCTCCTGGTGGATGGTCCACGCGCCGCCCGCGTCCGCCTCGGCGCCCGGGGGCGGGGTGTCCTGCTGGATGGCCATGGAGGGACCGTCGTCCCACGGGCTTTCTTGCGGCGGCGCCTTGGGCTTCGCGCGGGCCTTCGCGAGCGAAGGATCGGAGGGGAGCCGGCCGGCCGACTTGCGGGCCACCTCCGCCGGCACTTGCTGCTGGGTAGTGGGCGGGAGCCAGGGATGCGCGGCCTGCTGAGGCGCCGCCGGCGGAGCCATGTGCGCATGGATCCGCTCCAGCGCGCTGCGCAGGAACTCGCGCGCGCGGAGGTTCGAGGGCTCGAGCGTGTACGCCTCCTCCCACGCGCGCACCGCCTCCAGCATGCGGCCCTTTCGATAGTGATCGAGGCCTTCGAGGAGCAGGGCGGAGAAATTGTTCTCCTTGGGCGGCGGGGTGCTCACGAGCTGCCCCCGCGGGGCGAGACGAGCCCGCGCTCCACCGCGCCGCGCAAGGCGCCGAGCATTCGCTCGAGCCGATCGAGGCTGCCAGCGAGCCCGGCCGATTCCTTCTGCTGGACCTGCAGCTTGGCCACGCTGAGCGCCGCCTCGGCGCGCTGCAGCGGCTCGTTGCCCAGGCCGTTCGCGGCGGCCTGCTTGAGGCGCGGCCACAGCTCGTCGAACTGCTTGAAGAGCTCCTCCGCGCGCGTCTTTTGCTTCTGGAACTCGGGATCTTCCTTCTGCCCGAGCATCCACTCCTCGTTCGCCTCGGCCGCGGTCTTGATCTCGTCCTCGGTGAGCCCCGAGCTGGCGGTCACGGTGATGCTCTGGCGCAGCCCGGTCTGCACGTCCAGGGCGGAGACGGAGACGATCCCGTCGGCGCTGATGTCGAAGATGACGTCGATGTCCACCTCGCCGCGCTTGGCCTTGCGCAGCCCGGTCATCATGAACTCGCCGAGCAGCTCGTTCTGGGCGGCGATCTCGCTCTCGCCCTGCAGCACCGTGATCTTCGCCGAGGTCTGATCGTCCTTCACCGTGGTGAAGACGTGGTGGGCGCTGGTCGGCACCGTGGTGTTCTTCGGGATGATGCTCTGGAAGAAGCCGCCCGCGATGGCGATCCCGAGCGAATGCGGGGTCACGTCGAGGAGCAGCATCTCCTGCTCCTGGTGCAGGAGCATCGCTCCCTGGATGGCGGCGCCCAGCGCCACCGCCTCGTCGGGGTTCACCGCCTTGGACGGTTCGCGCCCGAACATCTGCCGCACGCGGGCCTGGATGAGCGGCATGCGCGTCTGGCCCCCCACCAGGAGCACGTCGCCGAGCTGGCTGGGCTTGACCTTCGCCTCGGCCATCACCTGCTCGCACACCCCGAGACAGCGGTCGACGAGGTCGCGCGTGAGCACCTCGAGCTGCGGCCTGGTCAGCGTTCCCTGCAGGTGGAGCGGCCCGGCTCCCTGGGCAGTGGCGATGAAGGGCAGGTTGATCTCCACCTGCTGCGTGCCGGACAGCTCGCACTTGGCCTTCTCCGCCGCGTCGCGCAGGCGCTGCAGCGCCATCTTGTCCTTGCGCAGATCGATGCCGTGCTTCTCCAGGAACGGCTGCGCCAGCCAATCGACGACGCGGTTGTCGAAGTCGTCGCCGCCCAGCAAGGAATCGCCGCCGGTCGCCTCGACCTCGAAGACGCCCTTGTACATGTGGAGGACGGTGAAATCGAAAGTGCCGCCGCCCAGGTCGAACACGCAGATCTGCTTCTCGCCGATCTGCTTGCCGAAGCCGTACGCCAAGGAGGCGCTGGTCGGCTCGTTGATGATGCGGATCACGTCGAGGCCGGCGATGCGCCCGGCGTCCTTGGTGGCGTTGCGCTGCGAGTCGTTGAAGTAGGCTGGAACGGTGATGACCGCCTTGGTGACCGTCTGGCCGAGAAACACCTCCGCGTCGAGGCGCAGCTCGGCGAGCACCATGGCGCTGATCTCGGGCGGGGAGTAGGCCTTCTCGCCGAGCTGGATGAGCAGGTCGTCGCGTTCCTTGTCGTGCGGCACCACGGTGTAGGGGAGGCGCGCGAGCGCTTCCTGCGTGGAGCGCGACGACCACTTGCGCCCCATCAGCCGCTTGACGCTGACCACCGTGCGCTCGGCGTTGGTGACCGCCTGCCTTCGGGCGAGCGCGCCCACCAGCCGCTTGCCGTTCTTCGCCTCCGCCACCACCGAGGGCGTGAGCCGGTACCCGCTGCGATTCGAGATCACCACCGGCGTGCCCGACTGCACCGTCGCGACCACGGAATTGGTGGTGCCCAGATCGATGCCGATGACCGGTTCCGCCATCCGTCACACGCGCTTGAGCAGCGCGCGCGCCTCCTTGTGGTCGGGCTTCGCCTGGAGGACGCGGGTCAGCTCGGCCCGGGCCTTCACCTTGAGGCCGAGCGTCACGAAGGCGCTGGCGAGCAGGAAGCGCGTATCCACGTCCTCGGGAACGATCTCCACCGCGCGGGCGGCAAACGTGCTGGCCTGCTGTTGATCGCCCAGGGCCGCGGCGCACCGCGCGGCGGCCGCCGCGGCGGCGGCGTTGGTGGGATCCATCTGGAACGACTGCGTGTACGTCTTGAGCGCGGTCTGCGGGTCGCCCTTCTCCTCCTGGTCGCGCGCCGCCTTGAGCGCCAGCTGCGAGCGCGACCTGGCCGCCTCGCGCTCCAGCTCGGTGAGCTTCTGCGCGATCTCGCCGCGGCGCGGGTCGAGCTCGCGCGCGGCTTTGAGCGTGGCGATGGCCTGCGCCCGCTCGCCGTTCAGCGCCAGCTCGAGCGCTTCCTCGTACAGCTTGTGCGCCGCGCCGATCCGGGCGAAGCCCTTGGTGCGCAGCAGCCGCTCGCGGCTCTCCCGCTGGCGCCGCTCCTGCTCCTCGCGGCTGAGCGCCCGGCGCTCCATCGCCTCGCGGTCGCGGTGCGAGAGACGCTGCTTGAGCACGCGATCGTACGCGGCGCGGGCGTCCTCGTCCGACAGCACCTGGTACGCGGCGGAGAGCTTCTGGAATGCGCGCGACAAAAGCGGGCCGAACTCGCCGACGTTCTTGCGGAACCAGGCGTCGGGATGGTAGCGGCGCGAGCGATCGAGGTACGCCCGCCGGATGGTGCCGCCGTCCGCGTCGGGCGTCACCCCGAGCAGGTCGTACAGGGAGATGTCGCGCCCGACGGCTTCGAACGTGCGCAGCTCGTTCTGCAGCTCCGGAGGAAGGTCGGTGGCTCCGCTGGCTGGGGTCGGAAGGGTGGCCATGATCCTCCGGCCGAGCGGCCGCGATCCTCGAAACAGTATCGTACCGGTGCCGGCACACAAAGCCAGGATCAGGCCTGCGCGATGGCCTGCGCGAGCAGCTTCGTTGCCTCGTGGATCTCGCTCTCCGACACTGTGAGCGGAGGTGCGAGCCGCAGCACGCGATCGCCGATCGCGTTCACCAGGAGTCCCAGGTCGCGCGCCTTGGCGACGACCTTGGGCGCGAGATCCTCGGAGAGCAGGACGCCGCGCAACAGGCCCAGCCCGCGCTCTCCGGCGGCGCGGGGCGTCGCCTGCGTCAGCGCGGCGAGGCGCGCTTGCAGCACTTCCGAGACGCGCCGGACGTGGTCGAGGAGCCCACCTTCGAGCAGATCCAGCACGGCGCACGCCGCGGCGGTGGCGACGGGGTTTCCGCCGAACGTGCTCGCGTGAGTCCCCGGCGTGAACACCTTCGCCAGCTGATCCTTGGCGAGCAGCGCGCCCAGCGGCAGCCCTCCCGCGATCCCCTTGGCGAGGCTCATCGCGTCCGGCTCGATCCCGAAGTGCTGGTGCGCGAACATCTTCCCGGTGCGGCCCATCCCGGTCTGCACCTCGTCGAGCAGCATCAGCGCGCCGCGCCGGGTGCAGGCCTCGCGCACCGCCTTGAGATAACCGGGCGGAGCGGCGATAACGCCGGCCTCCCCCTGGAGCGGCTCGAGCAGGACCGCGCAGGTCTTCTCGGTGACCGCCTCCTCGATCTGCGTCGCATTGCCGAAGTCGACGAAGCGGAAGCCGGCCGGCAAAGGCCCGAAGCCCTGCTGGTACTTGGGTTGGCCGGTGGCCGCGAGCGAGCCCATGGTACGGCCGTGGAAGGAGTCGCGCATGCAGACGATCTCGATTCGCTCGGGATGCCCGCTGTCCACGTGCCACCGCCGGGCGAGCTTGATCATCGCCTCGTTCGCCTCGGTGCCGCTGTTGCAGAAGAAAGCGCGGTCCGCGAAGCACAGCCGCGTCAGCTTCTCGGCCAGCCGCACCTGCGGCTCGGTGAAGTACAGGTTGGAGGCGTGCCAGAGGAGCTTCGTCTGTTCGAGCACCGCCTCGCGCACTTGCGGGTTCGCGTGGCCCACCGAGACGGTCGCGATGCCGCCGATGAAATCGAGGTACCGCTTGCCGTCCGCGTCCCACACCTGGGTCCCCTCGCCGCGCACCAGCGCGACGGGCTGCGTCCGGTAATTCTGGAAGAGCACCTTCCCGGCCCGAGCGACGAGATCCTTGTTCGCCATGGCGGCGATTGTAACAGACGCCTTGCTACGGGCGCCGGGTGGTCCGCACGTACTCGATCAGATTGTCGAGGTAGCTCTCGATGGGCGGGCAGCGGATCCCGGTCCCGTCGAGCACCTCCAAGGTGTGGCGGCTGGAGTAGAAGCTGAGGTGGTTGACGTAGGCGATCGCGGCGCGCTGCTCGCGGGTCAGCCGCTCCAGGCCGGGCAGCTTGAGCAGCACGTCGGTCAGCTTGTAGCCGAGAGACAGCCGCGGCAGCTTCTTCCCGCTGCGCTGCGCAATGAGCGTGTACACCCGCCGCGAGCTGGAGGGATTCGGATCGACGATGTGGAAGGTACGCCCGACGGCGCGCGCGTCGTTGTGGATCGCGGCCGACGCATCGACGACGTAATCGATGGGGACGGCGTTCAAGGG
>JBJMQJ010000151.1:0-5257 GCA_045802765.1 Myxococcales bacterium | reverse complement strand
GAGGCCGCCGAAGATCACGTGGTCCTCCACGACGACGTGCCCGGCCAGCGCGGTGCTGTTCGCCAGGACGCAACCGTCGCCGAGCTGCACGTCGTGGGCGACGTGGCTGTTCGCCATCAGGAGGCACTTGTTTCCGACGCGCGTCACTCCACCGCCCCCCGCGGTGCCGATGTGGACGGTGGCGAACTCGCGGATGCGGTTCGCATTGCCGATCACGAGGCGGGTGGGCTCGCCGCCATACTTCAAGTCCTGCGGGATCGCGCCCACCGACGCGAACTGGAAGACGACGTTGTCGGCGCCGATGGTGGTGTCGCCCTCGATGACCGCGTGGGCGCCGACGCGCGTGCGCGGTCCGATCTTCACCTTGGGGCCGATCACCGCATAGGGAGCGACCTGCACGGTGGAGTCCAGCTCGGCGTGTCGGTCGATCACGGCAGTGGGATGGATCACTTCTGCTCCTTGCGGTCGGCGATGGTCGCCATGATCTCCGCCTCGCTCGCCAGCTGGCCGTCCACCTTGGCCTGGCCCGCCAGCCGCCAGAAGGACCCCTTCTGACGCTCGATGGCCACGTGCAGGTCGAGGCGGTCGCCGGGCGAGACGACGCGGCGGAACTTCACGTCGTCGAAGGCGAGCAGCAGGATGACCTTCTGCGAGGGATCGAACGGCGCGCTCTCGTGCGCGAGGAGCGCCCCGGCCTGCGCCAGCGCCTCGAGCTGGAGGACGCCCGGCATGACCGGATTGCCGGGGAAATGCCCCTGGAAGAACCCCTCGTTGAAGGTGACGTTCTTGTACGCATGGATGCGCTCGCCCTTCACCACCGCGACGACGCGATCGACGAGCAGGAACGGGTAGCGGTGCGGCAGCGCCGCGAGGATCTTCGCGATGTCGAGCACGGGGCCTTCCACGCGAACCTCCCGAAAGTCCGCGAAGCTACTCCACCCCCCATCCCCCGGCAACGAAGGGCCTGAACGAATGCCAAACGTCCGCGCCGTGGAAAACCATGGCGCGGCCGTACTGGCGGCGACTATTTGCCTCGCGCGGAGCGCTCCAGCTCGGCGATGCGGGCCTCCAGCTTGCGCACCTGCTTCACCAGGTCGGGAACGCGCGGCAGCGCCGCCATCGTGCGCAGCCACTCGCGATGCGGCATCGCCGGGTAGCCGGTGTAGGTCGCGCCTTCGGGCACGTCGTTGGGAACGCCCGCCTGCGCGCCGATGCGCGCCCCGTCGCCGATCTTCACGTGGCCGACGATCCCCACCTGCCCGGCCAGCACCACGCCTTTGCCGATCTCGGTCGACCCCGAGATGCCCACCTGCGCGACGATGAGCGAGAGCGGACCGATGCGAACGTTGTGGCCGATCTGGACCAGGTTGTCGACCTTGGTCCCGCGGCCCACCACCGTCTCGCCCAAGGTGGCGCGGTCGACGCAGGTGCAGGCGCCCAGCTCGACGTCGTCCTCGATCCGCGCGATGCCGGCCTGCGGCACCTTGCGGTGGAACGGTCCAGCGCCGTCGCCTTCCACGTCGAAGGCGAAGCCGAATCCGTCGGAACCGACCACCGCGTTCGGCTGCAGGACTACCCGGTCGCCCAGAATGCAGCGCTCGCGGACCACCGCGCCCGACCACAGGACGCAGTCGGCGCCTACGCGCGCCTCGTCGAGCACCGCGGCGCCGGCGTGCAGCACCGAGCGCGGGCCGATGCGCGCACCGCGCCCGACGACGCAGCCCGCGCCCACCGACGCCGTCGGATCGACCTCGGCGCCGGGCCCGACCTGCGCCGTCGCGTGGGCTCCGGCCGGCGGCCGTTGCTCGGGATGGAACAGCGCGCTCGCCTTGGCGAAGGCGACGTAGGGCTGTGGCGCCACCAGCTGCGCGGAGCTTTGCGGCACCAGCTGCGCGTCGTCCTCCGCGACGATGACCGCCGCGGCCCGCGTGCGCTGGAGCTCGGCCCGGTAGCGCGCGTTGGCGAAGAAGGCGACCTCGTCGGGGACCGCGTCTTCGAGGGCGGCCACGCCGCGCACCGGACGCGCCCCGTCGCCGCGCACCTGGGCGCCGATGCGGCGCGCCAGCTCCTCCAGCGCGAGCAGCGCCCCCGGACCCACCTACTTCTTCCCGGGCGGCGGCTGCGGAGCCGTCTTCGGCGCGGGTTGCGCCGTCTTGGGCGGCGCCTTGCCACCCGGCTTCTCCCCCGCGCCGAACTTGTCGTTGTAGCGGCGCACCACCTCGTTGGTGACGTCCGCCGATGGCGGCGCGTACAGGAGCGTCCCCTTGTCCATCACGAAGCTGAGCGACTCGCGCTCCGCGATCTCGGCCACCACCTGCTGCAGGCGCTGCAGGATGTTCGACATCGCCTGCTGCTCCTGGCGGTTCATGTCCTCCTGCAGGTCGCTGGCCGACTTGCGCGCCTCGATGAGCGCCTTCTGGAAATCCTCCTGCTTCTTGCGCTTGGCTTCCTCGGAGAGCACCGGCGCCTGCTTCTCGTACTCCTGCTGCATCTTCTCCAGCTCGGCGCTCTTCTTGTCGATCTGCGCGCGGCGCTGGTCGAACTCGGACTTGAGCCGGCCGCGGGCCGCCTTCCCCTCTTCGGTCTCCTGGATGGCGCGCTGCACGTCGACGTAGGCGAGCTTCATCGGCTGCGCGCGGGCGGCGGCGGCCAGGGCGGTGGTGGCGAGCAGGACGGCGATCGCGAAACGGCGCATCTCGAATCTCCGGTGGGCCGAAAAGCCGGCCAAGCTAAAGGGACGTGCCGAGGCGCGTCAAGTCCAAGGAGAAACCCGGACGCACAGCGGTCAAGCGACGCGAGCCGTTCGATCAAAAAAAGTTCCCGATGGTGAACTCGAACAGGTAGGGGTCGTCGACGGGGCGCCGGGTGAGCGGGAAGCCGACCTCGAAGCGCAGCGGTCCGAGGGGCGAGAACCAGCGCACCCCGAACCCGGTGCTGTGGAAGAGGCCGAGCGGCAGCGTGCCCTTGCCGTTGGCATCGGGACGCTGGCTGCTCTGGAAGAAGTTCTCGTTGTCCGCGAACACGTTGCCCATGTCGTAGAAGAGCACGCCGCGGATGCCCGCCGACTCGACGATGGGGAACTCGATCTCCCAGTTGGTGATCAGCTCCTTGTTGCCGCCGACCGCGTAGTCGAGGACGCCGGCGTCGGGGTCCCGCGAGGCCAGGATCTTCTTGGTCGGCGAGATGCTGCGCAGCGAGTAGCCCCGGATGGAATTGATCCCGCCCGCGAAGAACTTCTCGCTGATGGAGATGGGCCGGTTGAGCGGGTCGGTGGCGCGGATGTAGCCGAGCGAGAGATTGACCTTGGCCACCAGCCCCCAGAAGAGCGGGCGGTAGCGGCGCTCGATCAGCCGGTAGCGCTGGAAGAGGTTCTGGCTGGCGATGAGCGAGGTGGCGAACTCGGCGGACGCCGACTCGAGGTGGCCGTTGGTGGGGAAGAGCCGGTTGTCACGCTTGTCGTAGTTGAAGGAGAAGCGGATGCTCGAGGTGCGCCCGGCGGTGAACTGGTTGCGGAGCTGGAGCGCGGAGGTGCCGGTCGGGATCACGTCGACGCCTTCCAGCGTGTACGTGCCGAAGAAGCGGAAGTCCTCGAAGATCTCGTATCCGGCGGTGAGCGCGCCGCCGATGGCCTGGCGGTCGAAGCCGGTGAAGAGGAGCTCGCTGCGATACAGGTCGATCGACGCCGTCCACGCCGTGTCGAGGAAATATGGGTCCAGGTAGCTGAGCTGGAAGAGCTGCCGCAGGCTGGAGATCTGGAAGGAGAGGCTGGCCGTGTGGCCGTAGCCGAAGAGGTTGTTCTGCGAGAGCTGCGCCTGTCCGAAGAAGCTCTCGCCGCCGGTGAAGCCGAAGCCGAGCTGGAAGGTGCCGGTGAGCTTCTCCTTGACGGTGACCTCGAGCAGCATCTTGTCGTCGGCGGAGCCGCGGCGGGTGTTGACCTCCACCGAGTCGAAGTAGCCCAGCGCGGTGATGCGCGCCTTGGAGAAGCGGATCGCGGTGCCGCTGTAGAGATCGCCCTCGTTGATGCGCATCTCGCGGCGGATGACCTTGTCGCGCGTCTTGTTGTTGCCGACCACCTCGATCTTCTCGATGGTGACCAGGTTCCCCTTCTGGAAGGCGAAGTTGATGTCGACGGTCTTGTTCTCGGAGTGGACGTCCGTGTCGGGGGTGACGTTGGCGTACGCGTAGCCCTTGTCCTTGTAGACGTCCGCCAGGACTTGCAGATCGCGCTGCAGGATGGTCTTCGAGAAGCGCGCTCCCGACTTGGTCTCCACCAGGGAGAGCAGCTTCTCCTTCGGCTCGAGCAGGTCGCCGGAGACGTCGATCTTGCTGATGTCGTACGGGTCGCCCTCCTCGATGGGGATGGTGATGAAGATGAACCGGCGGTCCGGCGACAGCTCGATGGCCGCCTTGCCGAACTTCACGTAGAGGTAGCCTCGATCGTAGTAGAGCCCCTGCAGGACGTACTCGTCGCGCGCGAAGGCGTCCTCGCGATACGTGCCGGCGCTGGAGAGGAAGCTCCAGAAGCTGCCCTCCTGGGTGATCATCGCGCCCTTCAGCTCGTCGGTCGGGATGGCATGGTTCCCGACGAAGCGGACCTCCTTCACGGTGACCTTGGCGTGCTCGTTGACGACGAATACGACGTCGACCTCGTTGTTCGGCAGGGCATCGAGGCGCCAGGTGACCTCCGCGAGGAAGTAGCCCTTCTCCACGTACTTCTCCTGCATCTTCTTCGCCGACTTGCGGACCGCCTCCGCGTCGAGGATCTGGAACTGCTTCACCTCGAAGGTGTCCTTCAGGTCCTCGCGCGACAGCTCCTCGTTGCCTTCGAGGCGGATGTCGCGGACGGCCGGCTTCTCGCTGACCAGCACGGTGAGCTGGTACCCGGTGGCCGGCGGCTTGGCGCGCGAGACGTCCAGCTTGACGTCGTTGAAGTACCCCATCTTCCAGACGGCGAGCAGCGCGTCCTTCAGCTTGCGCTTGTCGAAGGTATCGCCCGGCTTGAGGGGAAGCGCCGCGCGGATGGCGTCGCCCTCCACGCGCCGGTTGCCCTGGATCTCGACTTTCGTGATGGCGCCGGTCTCCGGGACGGCCGCTGCGGCCTCGGCCGCGGTCATCCCGGCAGGAACGTCCGGCGCGTGACCCACCGGGAGCGACGGCAGCGGCTGCCCGGGCTGCGACGACGGCGGCGCCGGACGAGCCGGCGGCTTCGGCGGCGGTTCGCGGCGCGTGCCGGGAGGCCCCGCGCGCTGGGCTGCCG
>JBJMQJ010000150.1:0-6974 GCA_045802765.1 Myxococcales bacterium | reverse complement strand
GGAACCTGGGCATCGGTTGTCCGGCTGACAACACTGGCCGCGAATAGGGCGGCCGTGCCTTTTCCCGAAGACGACCAGGGCGGGAGGCGCCCGGATGGCCGGACGCTCCCGCCCTTTCGCGCGTTCACGCGGTTACTTCTTCGGCGCGTTCGGATCGCTCGGGTTGCTGCTCGAGCTGCCGCTCGGCTTCATGCTGCTGTCGCCCGTGCCCGGCGCCTTGGAGGTGTCGGTGGTGGAGCCCGTGTGCGTGCTGTCCACCGGGCCCGTGACGGGGGCCGCCGGACGGGTCTGGTCGGTGCTCGATCCCGGGGTGCTGCCGCTGGCCGAGCCCGTGGTCGAGCTGCTGGAGCCGGTCGTGCTCGTCGCCGAGCCGGACGCGCTGCTGTCGCGATCGAGGTCGCGAGGCGCGTTCGCGTCGCTCGAGCCCGGCCTGCGCATCGAGCTGTCGGTCGCGCTGCGGCCGCTCGCGCTGGCGCGCCGCTTCGACTTCATCTTCGCGCCCTGCTGGCTGCAGTCGCACTTGCACTTGTCGTCGTTCGCCGTCGTATCGGTGGACGCGGCGACGTTGCGATCGGAAGTGGTCGTGGACGACGAGGTGGAGAGCGACCCGCGGTCCGAAGTGCTGGAGCCCGTCGTGGCGCCCGCCTGCGGCATCGTCTTGTCGGTCGGCGAGGCGGTGTCCTTCTTCGTCGGCTGGGTGGTCGTGCTGGGGCGATCCTCGGTCGTCTGCGCGGTCACGGCGGGCGCCGCGAGCGCGAGCGCGAGGATCGAAGTTGCAGCAAGCTTCATCTGTGCCTCCATCTGGGTTGCAATGCTCCCCAGACACGGTGGCGACGACCTGCCCGAGGGACAACGCACGGGCCCTCGGCGGGCGAGCCCGCGCGCAGGCGAGCAGCCCCTGAAACGAACGAGGGAGGACGGGGCGAGCCCCAGCCGCCGCCAGATCGGGCGGCGCTGTGCTCTTGCCTGTTGGATTAGCGGCTGGAAAGACCTTACGCGGAGAAGCTCGAGCCGCAGCCGCAGGTGTGCTTGGCGTTCGGGTTCTTGAACGAGAACCCGCTCTGGCCGAACTGCCCCTCGACGTAGTCGATCTCGACGCCCATCAGGTACATGGAGCTCATCGGGTCGACGAAGCAGCGCACGCCGTTCACCTCGAAGATGAGGTCGCCGGCCCGCTGCTCCTTCTCGAGATCGAGGCTGTACTGGAAGCCGGAGCACCCGCCGCCGACGACCGCGACGCGAAGGCCGGAGCCCTGCAGGTTCTCGCGCTCGATCGTCTCCCTCACCATGGCGGCGGCCCGGTCGGTCAGGCGCACCGGCGGAGGCGGCTCGCCGGTCGAGGTGGTGTGCGGGGCGACGTTCTGCATGGTCTCCATCGTCTTGCGTCCTTTCCGAAGCGGTCCAGGTGCTCAATATAACGGTCCGCGGCGACACCGCAAACGCCTCCACCCCTAGGGTGCCACCGACCGCCCGCCGTCCACCGCGAGGACCTGACCGGTGATGAACGGCTCGGAGGCGAGGAAAAGCACCGCCTTGGCCACCTCTTCGGGTGTGCCAATCCGCCCGGCGGGAATGCGCGAGAGGATGCGCTCGCGGCGCGGCGGCGGGACCGAATCCGAGAAGAGGATGGCTCCGGGGGCGACGCCGTTCACCCGCACTTCCGGTGCCCACTCCAGGGCGAGCTGGCGGGTCAGCGCGGCGAGTCCCGCCTTGGACGCCGCGTAATGTGCGGTCCTTTCCCACACCTGGGCGGTCCCACAGAGATCGAGGAGCGTCACGATCGAGCCCTCCCGCTGCCGGAGGAAAGGCCAGGCGGCGCGGGCCAGCTGGAACGGGCCGGAAAGATTGGCGGCGATGAGCGCATCGAACCGCGCGCGCGTCAGCTCCGCCGCGGGCGCTTCCTCGAACTGGGCGGCATTGCAAACGAGCGCGTCGAGCCGGCCATGGGCGTGCACCGCCTGCGCCACGATGCGCTCCGGATCGCCGTCCAGCGCCTGGTCGCCTTGCACCAGCGCGGCCCGTACGCCCAGCGCGCGGATCTCGGCGACCACCTCTTGCGCCTGCGCCGCGGAGCTGCGGTAGTGGACGACGACGTCGGCCCCGGCCTGCGCGAACGCGCGGGCGATGGCCCGGCCGATCCGCACCGCGCCGCCCGTGACCAGCACCGAGCGGCCGCGCCAGCTCTCCCGCGGCTCCTCCACTCGCCGGATCGTAGCATGTTGACAGCGCCGGTCGCCCCAAGCACGTTGCCCATCCCGATGGGAAAGAAGAAGAAAACCTCCCACGCGACCGCGCCGTCGCCCTCGACGCCCCCCTCGAACCGTCCCTCCGCCGCTCCGGCGACCGCGACTCCGACCCGAACCACGACCCCGCCCCCAGCCCCGACCCCGACCTCAGCCCCGACCCCGACCCCAGCCCCGCCGCCGATCTCCTCCGCGCCGCTGCCGCTCCTCGATCTCCCCGCTCCGGACCTGGGCGCTTTCTTCGAGCTGTGCTTCCCCGACAAGCGCCTGATCGATCTGTGCCGCGAGCTGAAGCTGCACACGCCGGGCTACCGTCTCGAGACGCTCCCAGCGGACCAGGTCGCTCGCGTGCTCGCGGACGAGTACCTCGCCGCCAAGGACGTCCGCGCGCACCTCGAGAGCGCCGTCCGCGAGGCGATCCGCGACCCGGTCCTCGAAGGACGCGAGGTGAGCGCTGCGGACCTGGGCCAGCTGCTCGACCTCGTGGTGGCGGGTGACCCCCTACAGCACCTCGCGCGCATCGCCTGGCGCGCCCTGCTTGCGCCCGGCGAGCCCGAGCGGCACATGGCGCTGGAGGCGATCGACGAGGGAGTGCGCGCGCTCGATGCGCCCTCCCAGCAGAAGAAGCCGCCCCGCAAGGCGCCACCGCCGGGTCAGAAAGAAGCGGAGGAGGCGGTCAAGCGCGCCGAGCGCGCCGAGCGCGAGCGGGAAGCGATGAAGCTGCAACTCGCGCAGGCTCGGGGCGAGATCTCCTCGCGCGAGCAGCGCCTGGCGGAGCAGAAGACGGAGCTGACGCAGGCGCGCAGCGAGGTGTCGCGGCTCTCCGCCGAAGTGGCGCGCCTCTCGGCCGCCGGCGAGGGAAGGGCGCTCGCCGACGCGCGGCGCTACGCGGACGAGGCCCGCGCCCTGGGCGAGAAGCTGCGCACCTCCGACGACGCCCTCGAGGCGGCGGAGCATCGCATCTCCCAGCTCGAGCGACGGCTTGCGCAGGTCCCGCAGCCGGTCGCGGCGCCGCCGTCCGGCGAGGCCGACCTGCCCAGCGAGGAGGAGGCCGCGACCTTCCTCGTCCCCGTGCTCACCCGCGAGTTCTACGATTCCATCGAGCGCTGGGACCGCCGCATGCAGCGCGCCGCGTTCGACAAGATCCACCGCCTCGCGAACGACTGGCGGCACGGCTCGCTGCGCGCGCTCGCGCTGGAGGGAGTGCCGGGCTACTACCGGATCCGCGTGGCGACGGACGTGCGCCTCATCTACCGGCGCGACGGCAACCGGCTGGAGGTCCTCTCGCTCATCGACCGCGAGGATCTGGACCGCTACATCCGCCAGGCGCGCACGCGCCCCGCGTAGGAGGACCGCATGCAACCGCCGCAGATCGATGCGCAGGAGCTGTCCCGGAAGCTGGCGGCAGGAACCAAGCCGATGGTGCTCGACGTGCGCCAGCCGCAGGAAGTGCAAGCCGAGGGGATCATCGCCGGCTCTCTGCACATCCCGATGAACGAGATCCCCGCCCGCCTCGGCGAGGTCCCCCGCGAGGGCGAGCTCGTCGCCGTGTGCAAGCGCGGCCAGCGCTCGTGGAACGTCGCCCAATGGCTCCGGCAGCAGGGGTACGATGCCTCCAGCCTGTCCGGCGGCCTCGACGCGTGGCGCGCCGCGGGCCTGCCGGTCGCGCGTTGAGTGGCGCCGCGCTCCCCGCTGCGCGAAGCGATCTCCGTCTGGGCGGCCGTGATGGGCGTCCTCGCCGCGGTCCGCATCGCGGGGCTCGCGGTGCCCGTGTTCCACCAGCTCGTCGGAGCGCTGGCGGTCGCCGCGTTCCTCTACTCGCCGGTGAAACCGCTCGAGCGGCGCGGGCAGGACGCGCACGATGCGGGCTGGCGCTTCGATCGGCTCGGCGCCGATCTCGGGTGGGCCCTCCTCGCCTGCGCAGTCATCCTGCCGCCGTTCACCGCCGCCTTCTCATGGTTCGTGCGCGAGCTGCCGCGGTTGCCGCCGGAGCTCGCCATGCGGATCGCCCCGTACGTCGGCGTGGCGCACCCGCTGCGCTTCCACGTCGGACCGGATCCGTGGGAGCTCGCCGGCCGCATCGCCGGCACCGCCGCGGTCGCCTTCTCCGAAGAGTTCTTCTACCGCGGGTACCTGACGCTGCGCCTCGAGGAGCGCTGGCCGCCCGCGACGCGCATCCTGGGAGCGCCGATGGGCAAGGGGGCCGTGCTCGCGGCGGTGCTCTTCGCGGCAGGGCACCTCCTCGAGCCTGCGCCCTGGCGGCTGGCGGTCTTCTTCCCCGCGCTGGTATTCGCCTGGCTGCGCGCGCGCACCGGCACGGTGGTTTCTGCAGCCGTCTGCCACTTCGTTTTCAACGTGTGGCTGCTGCTGCTCGAGCGCGCCGCGTTCGGTTGAGGGCGGCTCGTAGCCGGAATGTATGCCGATGGGAAAGCATAGCGCCATCCCTATCGGCGGCAGCTACACCTTCTGCGGCTGCAGCGTGCGCGGCAGAGCCAGTACCTCGCCCTCGGCCAGCTCACGCGCCCCCTCCGGGGGCTGCGGCTGAGCGCCGCTGGCCAGCACCACGGCGCGGAGCGCTCGATGCGCGCGGACCCTCGGGTCGAGGTCCTTGCTCCCCGGCCCGACCTCGTGCACCGCGCACTCGGCAAGCCCCTCGATGGTGGCGATCGAGAGCGGATGCCCGCGCCGGAGCGCGCCCAGCACGCGGCCGTTGGTGGCCACGGCGGCCAGCGGCGGGAGCCTCTGGCCGGCCTGCTCGAAAGCGCGCTCCGCCTCGCCGACCGCCGCGGCGAGCGATCGCGCCGCCGTCTGCGCGTCGACGTCGACGTCGTCGAGCCGGCCGGCGTCGCGCAAGCGGGAGAGGAAGGTGAAGAACAGCGCCTCGGCGGCCGACTCGCTGCGCGCCGCCCGCCGCAGCGACTGGGGCAGCGCCGCGGTGAGCGCGTCCTTCGCCGGCGCGAGCGCCTCCGGCTGTCCGGCGACGGCGAACAGCCACCGCTTGAAGCGGATGGGAAGCGTCGCCTCCTCCTTGAAGGCCCGCGACAAAGAGCCGCTGGCGATGAGCACCGCCTCGCTCTCGACGCCCTCGGCGATGCGCTCGACGAATTGCGGCGGCTGACTGGCGAGCGGGCGCTTGCGCACCAGGACGTCGTCGCTCTGGAAGTATCCGACCCCGGCCGCGCTCTCGGGCGGCCCCAGCGACACGCTCCCCTTCAGCTTGCGCAGAACGCACGGAAGCAGGCTGGCGTCGGTCTCGTGGATGCAGATGAACTCGGCCACTTCGCGAACCCTCCCGCGTGCAATTTGCGGCCTCTAAGAGCGTAACGCACCTCTCCCCACAATGCCATCCATGGGATTGCGCAAGGTCTTTGACCCTCCCGGAACCCGCCCGTACAGTGGATTCGCCGCGACGCGGAGGATCCGACCGGATGGCCGAAGGCGAGATCGCGATCGGGATCGATCTGGGCACGAGCTACAGCTGTGTCTCGATCATCGAGAACGGCCAGCCGGTGGTGATCCCGAACGAGTGGGGCGAGCGGACCCACGCCTCGGTGGTGAGCTTCCTCGAGGACGGCACGGTGCTGGTGGGAAACAGCGCCAAGCGCAACATCATCACCAATGCCGACAACACCGTCTATAGCGCCAAGCGCCTCATCGGCCGCTTCTTCTTCTCCGACGAGGTGAAGAAGGCGCAGGCGGTGATGCCCTACAAGATCATCGAGGGCGAGAACAACTCGGTCCGCATCCAGATCCGCGACAACGTCTATTCGCTGCCCGAGATCTCGGCGCTGGTCCTCAAGGAGATGAAGTCGATCGTCGAGAACTACCTCGGTCACGAGGTGAAGAAGGCGGTGGTCACCGTCCCCGCCTACTTCAACGACAACCAGCGGCAGGCCACCAAGGACGCCGGGCGGATCGCCGGGCTCGAGGTGCTCCGCATCTTGAACGAGCCGACCGCCGCCGCGCTCGCCTACGGGTTCGGCAAGGACATCACGCAGAAGATCGCGGTGTATGACCTGGGCGGCGGCACCTTCGACATCTCCGTCCTGGAGATCGGCAAGGACGTCTTCGAGGTCCTCTCCACCGCGGGCGACACCTACCTGGGCGGCGACGACTTCGACGACCGCATCATGACCTGGCTGGCCGACGACTTCTTGAAGAAGCACGGCATCGATCTGCGGCTGAACAAGTACTGCCTGCAGATGCTCAAGGAAGCCTCGGAGCGGGCCAAGATCGACGTCGGCCGCGACGCGGTGGCGCACATCAAGGTGGAGGGGATCTGCCAGGACCCCACCGGCAAGGTGATGGACCTGACGGCCACGCTCACCGAGGCCGAGTTCAACCGCATGGTGATGGACCTCGTGCAGCGCACCTTCAAGGTGTGTGACGAGGCGCTCCAGTCGGCGCGCATGACGGCCGCCGACCTGGACGCCATCATCCTGGTCGGCGGTCCCACCCGCCTGCCCATCATCCGCACCAGCGTGAAGCACTACTTCCAGAAGGACCCGATGGCGGGCATCGATCCCGACGAGGTGGTGGCGATGGGCGCCGCCATCCAGGCGGGCTCCTTGATGGAGGCGAAGAGCGAGCACTACCTGCTCGACGTCACCCCGCTCACGCTCCGCGTCGGCACGGTGGGCGGGTATACCGACAAGATCATCGACAAGAACACGCCCATTCCCATCGAGCGGTCCAAGGCGTACACCACCAACCGGGACGGGCAGGACAAGG
>JBJMQJ010000149.1:0-12046 GCA_045802765.1 Myxococcales bacterium | reverse complement strand
GGCAAGCCTCGCCTCGGGCGCGGAGGATGCGCTCTACGTCCGCACGCCGGACGGCGACCGCGCACGGCTCACGCGGGCGGCGCAGCTCTCGCTGGCCGATCACCTCCGCGAGGAAGCGGGAGCGTTCTGGCTGGAGATGGCGGGCAGCCGGCACCGCATCGGGCGGGACGCGGGGCCGGAGGACGTGAAGGGACGCTGAGGATCCGAGTCGACGGAGAGGGGGAGAGATCGAGTTACACGCTGCCTCGACTTCACTCTTCCGCCTCGTCCTCCGGCTCCGAGGCGTGCGGGTCCGCATTGCCCGGCAAATAGAAGACCTCGTCGAGCAGCAGCCCATGGGGTGGCGCGGTGGGACCGGCGCGCGTCCTGTCCTTGGATTCGAGCAGCTCGCGGAGCGACTCCGGAGATCGCTTCCCGTGCCCCACCTCGACGAGCGTGCCTACCAGGTTGCGGACCATGTGCTTGAGGAAGGCCGTGGCCTCGATGCGCACCTCGATCAGCTCTCCCCCACGGAGCGGCTCGACGCGCATCGACAGCTCTCGCACCTCGCGCAGCGTGGTCCGCGCGGGGCAATCCGCGGCGCGCAGCGCGGAGAAATCGTGCCGGCCGCGCAGGTACGGCAGCGCCGCGGTCATGGCCGCAACGTCGAGCGGGCGCCGCACCTCCCACGCGCGCCCGCGCCACAGCGGCGACCGTACGGGAGAGCGCACCAGCAGGTAGATGTACCGCTTCCCGCGGGCCCAGCGGCGCGCATCGAACCCGGGCGGCGCCTCCTCCGCGCGGACGCAGGCCACCTCGGCCGGAAGGTGCGCGTTGAGGCCCGCGGTCCAGGCCGACAGCGGCAGCTCTCGCGGCGGAGCGAGCGAGGCGACCTGGCCCCGGGCGTGGACCCCCGCGTCCGTCCGCCCCGCTCCCGTGACGCGAGCCCGCGCACCGCAGAGCCTTTCCACGGCATCCTCGACCGCGCCCTGGATGCTCGGGCCGTTCGGCTGTACCTGCCACCCCACGAACGGTGCGCCGTCGTACTCGAGCGTCAGCTTCAGCACGGCCCTACTTCTGGTGCTCGACCGCTGGGCGCGCGCTCCGGCCGCGCTCTTCCTCGATCCGGGCGGTCGCGTACCGCGAGAGGAGGTCGTTCACGTTCATGGTCTGCAGCGCTGCGCCCTTCGCGCCGGCCGGGACGAAGAGAATCTGCTTCCCCTCCAACGCCTCGGCGAGCCGCAGCTTCACCATGGTGCGCCCGCCGGCGCCGCTCATCGCGGCGTTTTGCTTCTCGATCCCCTTGGCGTGCGCGCGCTTCTCCAGCAGGATCGCCTCCGCCTCCCGCTGCGCCTTGAAATAGTCGGCGTCGGCCGCCAGCCGCACCTGGCCGAGCGCGCCCTGCGCCTTGGCGATCTGCTGCGAGACCTGGCCTTTGGCGGTTTCTAGATTTCGGTGCGCCTCCTGCAGCGCGGCGTTCCCCTCGCTCACCATCCGCTCCGCGGTCTGCTCGGCGAGCTTCTTGTCGTGGATCACCTTCTCGTACTCGGGGTTGAAGCGGTGCTCGCCCAGGATCACCCGCTCGACCACCACGCCCTCGGGCCCCACCACCGCCGCGAGCTGCCGGCGCGCCTCCTCCGCCTTCGCGAATCGCTTGTCCGAGACGTAGAACTCTTCGCTCGTCATCGTGTTGAGCACGTCCCGCACCATGCTGCGGCAGGCGGGGCGCACCAGGTGCTCCTTCACCTCGCTGGTGGTCCCTCCGACGCGCGCGAGCAGGTACCCGGCCTTGGCGGGATCGATCCGCCAGGCGACGGTGACGTCGACGGCGATGTCGTTTCCGTCGTGCGTCTTGAATTCCAGGTCCTCGCGCGAGTCCTGCTCGGTGCGCCCCTTGGTCCCCACCATCTGGAGGTTCTGCAGCGCGACGTTGAACACGTTCCAATCGGTGATGATGGCGGGGAAGGTGTACGTCGCGCCCGGCAGGTACACCTCTTCCTGGATGCCTTGGTGGCCGAGCAACCCGAAGAAGGTCACCTTGCGCGTGAGCACGCCGACTTCCGTCGAATCCGTCGAGTGGAACGTGCAACCGCCGCAGAGAGCGGCGAGAAGGGCGCTCGCCGCAAGCCGCCAGCCGCCAGTGGTCAGCCGGTCCATCACTTCCCCCCCACGTCGAAGCGCCTGAGCATCGATTTGAGATCGAGCGGGTTGGTCCCGCCGTCCCCGTCGGTTGGCAAGACGATCACTTGCGTGTTGCGCAGCGCGTCCGCCATGCGCAGGCCCACCATGTTCTCGCTGCCCACCCCGCGCAGCGCCTGGTTCTCCAGCTCGGTGCCTTGCGCCTCGGCCAGCTTGACGAGGAGGTCGCCTTCCGCGGCGCGCTTGCGCCGGTACAGGTCCGCATCGGCTTCCAGCTTCTTGACCTCGCCGTCGCCGCGGGCCAGCTCGATCTGCACGGCCGCGGCGCCCTCGGCGACGATCTTGTTCTTCGCGGCTGCCGCCGTGGCCGACTTCGCCTCCGCCTCGTTCTTGTAGACGGTCTGGTCCTGGATCTTCCGCTGCTCGATCGCGTTCTGGTAACGCTGGTCGTAGATGTACTTGCGCACGAAGACCTGCACGACCTCGATGCCTTTGTCCTTCAGCTCCGCCGCCAGCTGCGAGTGCGCCTCGCGCGCCTTCTCCATCCGCTTGGTGCCCCGGTAGAAGTCCTCGGCATCCAGCTCGCCCAGCGTGCGCCTCAGATCTTGCGCCGCGCGCGGGATCACCGCGCTGTCCTCGAAGAGGCGCCCCGGCCCGATGCTGCGCATCACCTGGAGGGGGTCGGAAACCCGGTACAGCACCGTCGCGTCGACGCGGACGTTGTACCCCTCGCTGGTCTGGATGTTGATGGCGGAGGTGGTGCGGTGCCCCTCCACGTCGTCCTGCGCGGCCTCGCTTCGCGAGTTGGTCAGCTCGAGCACCTGCACGCGGGTGGGAAAGCGGTGCATCGTCTCGCCGAATCCGACGTAGTGGAGCCCGACGCCGTAGACGACCGGCTCGATCCCCTTCCCCATGCCGAACTTGATCTGCTTGACGCCCGCCTCGCCCGGCCGGACGTAGGTGGTGCAGGAGTTGTAGCCGATCAGCAGCAGCACCAGGCTGGAACCGACCAGCCAGAGCGCGCGGCTGCGGCGCCCGCCGGGCTCGCCTGGCTTGGGAAATCCGATCCTGGGGATGGTGAACGCCATGCCTATCCCTTCGTCTGCGCGCGCGGCGCGGGCGCCGGCGCATCGGTTGCGGGCAGCTGCGCACCGTCGGCGCGGAACCCCAGGCTCTGCTGCACTTCGGAGAGCGGCCGGTACGCCTCGAGCGTCGCCCCTTCGCGCGCCAGATCCGCGACCAGCCTTTCCAGGCGCTTGCGGTGCTGGCGCCGGTACCACCAGGAGTAGGCGTCGGGCAGGAATGGCCCGAGCACGAACAGCGCCCAGGGCACCCACTTCTCCTGCACCGGATCCAGGGCACGGCGACCGCGATCGCGCCGAGCACGAGCCCGCAGAGCGCGAACGATGCGCGGGCAACCAGGTCGCCGCCGCGCCACATGCCGTAGTCGCGCGCCGAGGCCGCGTTCTCGGTCTCGGCGAGCCGCGCGTACCTGGGCAGCAGCGCATCGTGCACCACCGCCCGCGCGCGTTGCCAGCGAGGCGGATCGTCGACCCCCAACTCGCGGCACTGCTGCTCCATCTGCTGCAGCGCCGCGTCGGCCTCGCGGCCGAACCGCTCCCGCGTCTCCGCGTCCCACCGCGCGACGCCCGGCCGGCGAACTTCGAACAGCGCGAGCAGGTGCTGGGCGATGGCGGCCAGCGAGTACTTCTCCGGAACCATGTCGGGATCCTAACACGAGCCTGCCCGCCCTCCGGCCGGATGACGCGGCGCTTCTTCTGCTGCTACGGTAAAGCGCAGGGAGGAAAACAACCGATGGTCCACTCCGGCCTCCTGGCCGCGGCGCCGCCCGTCTCGCAGGATCAATTCGCCCACCTCGCGACGGTCGTCGCCGTGTGCTGGTGGGCCCTCTGCTTCGCCATCATCTTCCTCATGCAGTGCGGCTTCCTGCTCCTCGAAGCCGGCTCCGTGCGGGCGAAGAACGCAGCGCACGTGGCGGCCAAGGTGCTGGCCCACACCGCCATCGCGACCTTCTGCTTCTGGCTGGTCGGATTCGCCATCAAGGCCTTCGCCTGGCCGCTCTGCTACCTCATCCACCAGCGCGGCACCGGCACGCTCCTGGCGAACGTCGAGGACACGATCACCGGATATGTCGGCTGGGCAGGCGCTGCCGCCTCCTGGGTCCCCTGGCACTTCAACGCCGCTCCGGACGTCTACGTGTCCAACTTCTTCGGGTCGCTGACCTTCTGCATCACCTCCACCGCCATCCCGGGCACCGTCTTCAGCGAGCGGTTCAAGTTCAAGGCGTACCTGCTCTTCGCGGCCCTCTACGCCGGGATCGTCTATCCGATTTTCGGGTTCCTCATCTGGGGCGGCCTCGGCGGATCGCCGCTCCTCGATCCGCACGGCCTGGTGGTGCAGGCGATGGACCGCCTCTTCACTCCCGAGGTCGCAAGCGAGTTGGGCAAGAAGCTGACCGCGTACGGCATGACCGCCGACGCGACGGGCACGCACTTCTGGGCGCCGTACACGGACTACGCGGGCTCTACCGGAGTCCACGCGCTGGGCGGAATCGTCGGCCTGGTCGGAGGGTGGTACGTCGGCCCGCGCCTGGGTCGATACCGGCGCGACGGCGCTCCCGTCGCCATCCCCGCCCACAACGTGTTGCTCACGGTCTTCGCCGCCCTGCTCCTCGCCTTCTGCTGGTTCGGCTTCAACGGCGGCTCGGTGGTCGCCAACGCCGCCGCGCACCCCGGCCTGGGCAAAGGGGCCGGAGCGCGCGGTCTTTATCTCGCCGACTACCTCTTCTCCGACATCTGGTGGGTGATGGTCACCACCGCGCTCGCGGGCGCCGGCGGGACGCTGGGCGCGTTGATCGCCGGCTACCGGCTGCACCGCGCCGCCGATCCGCTGGTGCTCGCGAACGGCCTGCTCGGTGGATTGGTAGCCATCTGCAGCTGCGTCGGCTTCGCTCCTCCTGGCTACGGCCTGCTGGTCGGGCTCGTCGCGGGCTTCCAGTTTCCGTACACGTTCCGCTGGGTCGAACGGACGCTCAAGATCGACGACGCCATCGGCACCATCGCCTGCCACCTCGCCTCGGGTGTGATCGGCGGCCTGATGGCGGGGATCTACGGGCAGCTCTTCTGGTGGGGCGTCTTGCCGCAGGACTGGATCCACCCGGGCGGGGAGATGCAAGGGGGCACGACCATCCCCACGCTCGGGATCCAGATGTGCGGGTTCCTCGCGCTCATCGTCTACGGGCTCCCCGCCGCGTACGCCATGTTCAAGATCTGCGACAAGCTGGTGGGCGTGCGCTCCAAGCCCGAGGACGAGCGCATGGGCCTCGACAGGGCGGAGCACGGCCTCGAGGCCTATCCCGCGGAAGGCGGCCTCTGAGGGCGGCGCCCGCCGCGGCGGATTATCTTCCAGGCATGGAGCCGCTGCTCGTCGTGTACGACGCCGACTGCGGCGTCTGCCAGGCCAGCGTCGAGTGGCTGCGCAGGCGCGACCGCCGGCGGCGCTTCCGGTTCGCCGGAAACGATGGCGAGCTCCCGCCCGGGGTCACTCTCGAGGAGACCGAGCACACGGTCGTGGTGGTCGAGGGCCGGCGGAAATGGACCCGGGGCGCAGCGACGTCCCGCATGCTGCGCGAGCTGGGCGGATGGGCGCTCCTCGGGCGCCTGCTCGCAGTGCCCGGCATCGCTTGGATCGCCGACCGCGGATACGACCGCTTTGCCCGTAACCGACACCGCGTCTCGGCCGCTCTGGGGCTCACTTCCTGCCCGGCCCCGCGCGACCCACCCGCGAGCACCTAGCCGCACGCCGCCTCACGCAGCGGAATCTGGCCACGCCGATGCCGTCTGCTACGCTCGTTCGCGGGGGGTGCTTTGGCCGAACGCGCGCAGACCGGTGGAGTTTCCGCGTCCGCCAGCGATCCGCAGGCACCGGGAACCGCGGCTCCCCCTCCCGCTCCAGCAGCGGCGGCGCCCACTGCCCCGGCGGGCCGGGCAGCGGCTCCGATCCCGCCGCCCACCTCCGGGCCGGCGCCGAGCCCACCCGGCGAGGTGGTGAAGCTCGCCGCGGCGAAGATCGAACCGTTCCTCGCCCGCTGCGATCTATTCAAGGGAGCAGACAAGTCGATCGTCGCGCGCGCCGCCGCGCTGCTCGCCGGCGTGGAGGAGCCCGCGGGAACGGCGGTGGTGACGGCGGGAGCGCCGAGCGACGGCCTCGGCATCGTCTTCTCCGGCGCGCTCAGCGTCCGCCTTCCCGACGGCAGCGAGGTCGAGACTCTGGGGCCCGCCGACCATTTCGGCGACGTGGCGCTGGTGCTGGGCGGCCCCAGCCCGACCACCCTGGTCGCCACCGAACCGACGCGAGTCCTGTGGATGCAGAAGGACCCGGCGGCGGGGCTCATCCGCAAGGTGCAACCGGTCGCCGAGGCGGTGCTGCGCAAGGTGGCGAGCCAGCTCGCGCGGGTCTGCGCGATGGAGCGCATGCAGCTCGCGCTCACCGAGCTGATGCCGGAGCAGGAGCCCGCAAGCGCTCCGGCGGAGGGCCAGCGTGGGTTCTCCGGCAGCATCCCTTTCGTGGAGGTGAGCGACTTCGACCTGCAGCCTTCCGTGCTGGCGATGATCCCCGCCAAGCTCGTCCGCCAGCACCGCATCCTGCCGCTGCGCCTGTCGGGATCGCGCCTGACGGTGGGCATGGTCTCTCCGCGGAATACCGGCGCGCTCGCCGAGCTGCGGCGGACGCTGCCCACGGTGGAGCCGGAGGTGGTGGCCATCTCCGCCGACGATTTCGCCCAGGCGGTGGTGCGGCTGCGCGTGGACGCGACCGCCGCGGCGCGTCCCGCGAAGGTGAGCGGCCCGTCGGTGAATCCGGACACCCTGGTGTTCGAGGCGGCCGCGGAGGCGGACCGCGAGGCGGCGCCGCCGCGCGCGATGGGCGACGAGGTGATCCGGTTCGTCAACCGTCTCATCGTCGGCGCGCTCGATCGCGAGGCGTCGGACGTGCACATCGAGCCGACCGCGGGTGCGCCGCGCATCCGGCTGCGTGTGCACGGCGTGCTGCAGGAGTACCCGGAAGCCGTGCCGCCGGCGGTCACGCTCAAGGCGCTCACCGCGCGCATCAAGGTGCTGGCCGGCCTGGACATCACCGAGCGCCGCATGCCCCAGGACGGGCGTATCGGCCTCACCGCCGGCAAGCGGGAGGTCGACCTCCGCGTCTCGACCTTGCCGGCGAACCGCGGCGAGAAGATCGCGCTGCGCATCCTCGAGGCGTCTGGCTCGACGCGGCAGCTGGAGCAGATCTTCTTCGAGCAGAACACACTGCTGGCGGTGCGCCGCGCGCTCAACCGGCCCTACGGCGGAATCCTCGTCTGCGGTCCGACCGGGTCGGGCAAGACCTCGACCCTCTACTCTCTCCTCAACGAGCGCAAGATCACGCGGCCCGACACCAACATCATGATGGTGGAGGACCCGATCGAGTATCGCTTGCCCGGGGTGACCCAGGTGCAGGTGAACACGGCCGCCGGGCTCGGGTTCGCCCAGGCCCTCCGGTCGCTGCTCCGCCAGGACCCCGACGTCATCGTGGTGGGAGAGACGCGCGACGCGGACACGGCCGTCCTCGCCCTCGAGGCGGCGATGACCGGCCACCTGCTCTTCACCTCGCTCCACGCGAACGACGCGATGGCGGCGTTCCAGCGGCTGGAGAACCTGGGTTGCTCGCGCGCCCTGGTGGCGCAATCGATCGCGCTGGTGCTGGTGCAGCGCCTCGTTCGGAAGCTGTGCACCGCGTGCCGCACGCTCGAGGCGCACCCTCCCGCGCTGGTCGAGGCGCTCATCGCGCGCAAGGTGATGGACGCCGCGCAGTCCTCCGCGCCCCTGCCGCGCGCGGTCGGGTGCGACGCGTGCAACCGGACGGGCTACGTGGGACGCGCCGTGGTGGTGGAGGCGTTCCAGGTGACCGACGAGGCCCGCGCGGCGCTCGCTTCCGGCAGGCCGCTGGCGCAGATCGCGCCGTTCGCGATCACCTCGCGCGCGCTGCTGCCCTTCGCCGGCTATGCGGCGGCCCTGCTGCAGAAGCAGGTGATCAGCGCCACGGAAGTGCTCGCCGCGCTGGTCGAGTAGGTCCGGCTGGCGCCCGGCGGCTGGCGGTCAACAGCGCCGCGAGCCTCGTCAGCGCTCCTTCGCCTGTTCGATTGCCGCTATGCACTCCTGGGACAGCTCGTTCTTGTGCGACCGCAGGCACCGCGCGATGCGCCCGCCGCCCGGCTTCACGTCGGAGCAGAGCTTCTGCGCGTCCTTCTGGCAGCTCTGCTGCAGGTCCTGCATCAACCCGCGGCGCTCCCGGCGCTCCTCGCCGATCTTCCGTCCTTCGTTGCGGCACGCCTCCGAGAGGTCGCTCTCGTGCTGCTGCAGGCAGCTCGCGATGCGGCCGCCGCCGGGCTGAACGCCGGCGCAGAACTTCCGCGCGTCCTCTTCGCAGGCGGCGCGGATCTCCTGCATCCGCTCGCGGAAAGAGTCGCGCTTCTGCTTGCACGCGGGAGAGAGATCCGCCTCGTGCTGCTTCAAGCACTGCAGGATGCGGCCCTCCCCCGGCTCGACGCCCTGGCACAGCCTCGCCGCGTCTTCCTTGCAGGGGTGCTCCGCCGCCCACATGGCGGAAGCCGTGAGGAGAATCAAGACTCCGGCGACGGTGCTGCGCATGTGATCTCCTCCTGCTTTGACCGCCAGCCGCCCGCCGCCAGCCGATCACGCCTGCTGGTGCGCCACCTGGCGCATCGTGTCCCGGATCGACGGGAGCTGCGGCACGGACGCCATCTCCAGGCTGTCCGCGAGCCCCACACCGGGGACGAACGCGCCCGCCAGCAGGCGGGGAGGCGCCGCCAGCTCGTAGAACAGCTCCTCCACGGTGCGCCGGAGGAGGTGCTCGCCGAAGTTGCTGATCTCGGTGTCCTCGTTGACGAACAACGCGCGGCCGGTGCGCTTGACCGATTCCCGGATGCGCGGCCAGTCGTACGGGTGGAGCGTCCGCAGATCGATCACCTCGGCTTCGACGCCCTCCTGGGAGAGCTCGTCCGCCGCCTTCTTGCACAAGGGCAGCGTACGTCCGTAGCTCACGACCGTCAGGTCGCGGCCGCGCCGCAGCGTGCGCCCCTCGCCGAAGGGGATGAAGATGTCGGGCGTGTCTGGCCACTGCGGCTGCCACTTGGCGCGGTCGCCCAAGGGGGCATCGATCATCTTGCTCAGGGCGCGGTCATCGCCCGGCTCACCCGGGATCTCCTCCCCCGGCTGGCTGCGGACGCGCATCAGCGCCTTCGGAACGAGGAAGAAGCACGGGTTCGGATCCACGATGCACGAGAGCAGGAGCCCGTAGGCGTCCCGCGGCGTCGAGGGAATGGCGATCTTGAAACCGGGGATGTGCGTGGCCGTCGCGTCGAACGAGTGCGAGTGGTAGATGCTGCCCCGGATGCCCGCCCCGACCGGCGTCAGGATCGTCATCGGGACGTTCCAGTCGCCGTTCGTCGACCACGTCTGCAGGCCGGCGAGCTTGAGCAGGTCGATGGTGTTGTACGCGTAGTCGCAGAACTGGATCTCGCCCACGTTGCGGCAGCCAGCCAGCCCCAGCCCGATCGAGGCGCCCACGATGCCGCGCTCGTCGAGCGGGGTGTTCCACGCGCACTTGATTCCCTGCGTCGCCGTGAAGGCTCCGCCGAGCGGCGGCCCGACGTCCTCGCCGAACACGTCGGTCAGCTCGTGGCGCTCCTCCGCGACGTGCAGCGCCATCCGGATGGCCTGGACCATGGTCGACACGGCTAGCTGCCCTCCCGCACCTTGTCGCGGTCCATGAAGACGTTCTGGTAGATGGTGTCGCCCTTGGGCTGCGGCTCCTGCCGCACCTTGCGATGCATCTCCTGCAGCTCCTGCGCGTACTTGTGCCGGAGCTCGTCCATCTGCTGGCGGGTGAGCAGCTTGCGCTCCTCCAGCTTCTTCTGGAATCCCTTGAGGCAGTCCGCCTCGTCGACCACCGCGTTCGCTCCGGACGCGCTGGAGTGGCCGTACAAGCGCGAGACGAGCGCCTCGAGGAGGAACGGCTTGCGCTCGGTGCGGACGTACTCCATCGCCGCGGCGATCTCGCGATACGAGACCTCGGGATCGTTGCCGTCGATCGTCTTCGACTCGATTCCGAACCCCTTGCCTCGATCGGAGATGCGCTTCTCGCCGTGCTGCCCCGACCACGGCGTGGAGATGCCCCACTTGTTGTTGGTCACCACGATCAGCATCGGCAGCGGATTGGCCGGACGCGACGACCAGATCAGGGAGCTGGCGAAGTCGCCCTCCGCCGTTCCCGCATCTCCTCCGGTCACCACGGTGATTCCCCGCCCGCCGGCGCGCTTCTGCGCGATCGCGGTCCCGATCCCGATCGCGTACTGGGCCTCGATCGTGGAGGTGACCGGCACCACGTTCCACTCGAAGATCGAAAAGTGGTTGCAGAAGTTGCGGCCGCCCGAGTACGGGTCGGTGGCGGTGTTCTTCATCTGGCGCATCGCGTTCGCCGGGTCGGCGCCCATCGCCAGCAGGGTCGCGCTATTCCGGTAATGGAAATGGCAGTAGTCGTACTGCGGCCCGCGGCCCTTGTGGATGAGGAGACCGAGCGGCACGTTGAAGGCCTCTTCGCCGGGCCCGCCGATCCAGAAGTAGCCGTCGCCCTGCTTGTACATGGCGATCAGACGCTCCTCGAGGAGGCGCGACTTCAGCATCAATTCATGGATGCGCAGCAGGAGCTCCGGCGAGACGTCCGAATCGGGCGCCCGCGGCACGGGGCGTAGGCTGGTGCTCAAGGCGGCCTCCTTCGTCGCGCGGCCTTGTACAATAGAATCTGCGCGCCCGCAGCAGAACGCCAGTAAGGTCGCGCGACGCTCTGCGTTGTGAATATCGGAGGGACGCCATGCATGGTGTCCCATTCTCTTTTTCAGATCGGCGCTGGTTCAGACGCCCTGCGCGCCCCCCGCTTCGGCCGGCGCAGCGCCCGCGCCGGCGGAGCCCTGCGTCGCGGGCTGCTTTTCGGGCTGCTTGTCGGCAGCCTTCTCGACTGGCGGGGGCTGCGACCGGGGAGCCGCCACGTCCATGTACCGGGCGAGCTGGGTCCAGGCCAGGAACCGGTCCGTCTCCGCGCTCATCGCTTCGGGGCTGCCGGGCTGCGTCGGCTGGTCGGCCCACGCCTCCGCATACGCATCGAAGAGCTGGTGGGCGAAGTCGACCGCCAGGCGCGCTTCCTCGAGAACTTCGCGATCCGAGCGCCAAGGCCCCGGCGCCCGCCTCGGCGCGGCGGCGCGCCGCACTGTGGCCACGGTACGGCGGTAGGTGACCACCGCCTTGCCCAGCTGCGGGGCCGCGGCAAGCAGGCGCGAGCGCAGCTCGAGACGGCGGGAGGGAGGCTCGGCGGGCGCGCCGCCGTTGCCGGAAGGTGTCGTGCGGTTCGAGGTCGAGGTCGGAGTTGAGGTCGGGGTCGCGTCCGGGGTCGCGGTCGCGTCGGGGGTCGGGGTCGCGGTCACGTCCGGGGTCGCGTTCAGCGTCGCGGTCGCGTCCGGGGTCGCGTTCAGGGTCGCGGTCGCGTCAGGACTCGGGGACGCCTCCGACGTCGAGGTCGCGTCGGGGGTCGGGGTCGCCTCCGAGGTCGAGGTCGCAATCGCGTCCGGGGTCGCGTTAGCGTTCGGCGTCAGGTTCGCGTTCGGGGTCGCGTGTGCGGTCGGGATCGCGGTCGCGTCCGGGGTCGGGGGCGGGGTGCCGTTCGCGGTCGCCGCCGCGTCCGGAGTCGGCGCTGCCTCCGCGGTCGGAGGCACCGCCTGCGCCGCGGCGGGATCCCGCGGAGGACCCTTCCGGGCCGCTTCTGCGGCGGCAAGCTGCCCCAGGGCGAGCGGCAGATC
>JBJMQJ010000148.1:0-20622 GCA_045802765.1 Myxococcales bacterium | reverse complement strand
GCTGCGGCGTCCGGGACATCGTCCTGCGCCCTTGCCGCGGTCGCGGTCGACGATCCCACTGCAAGCATCATCGCGAACAACGTCTTCCATTTCATTTTGCAACCTCCTGTGTACCGGTCGGAGTCGACCATTCGTGTACGCGGAGGTCTAAGGACGACGTATGGCGCGAGGCGCCCCGATCCGACGAGCGCCGCGTCCGCGGGGACGAGCGCCACGAACCGGGCGCGCCTGCACACCGGCGCATGAACCCGCGGCGGACTATGCTCAGCCGGTACGGAGGTCACCATGCGGTCCGGCCTTCTTCTCGTGAGCGCGGCGTGCGTTGCGACTGCCGTACCGGCGAGCGCGGACGCGTTCAAGAACCCGCCTGTCATCGCGGTCCGAGCGCCCGGAGGTGACCTGACCATCCGTGCGCGCCGGGGGACGGCTTCCGTCCCAGGGCTCGGAGAGGTCGAGCAGGTCTACGCGTACGACGTGCGCCGGGGCAAGGCGTTCCGGCCGGAGCGCGCCGGGTCGGCGAGCGTCGGGCTGATGCCGCCCGTCATTTCCGTCGACCGCGGGAGCACGCTGCGGATCCTGTACCGCAACGAATTGCTGACGACGGACGTTTCGGGGAAGAGCCAGCCGACCGAATCGAACCTGCATACCCATGGCGTGCTCGTCTCACCCAAGGGGACGGGATTCGAAAGCACCGGTCGCGACCGCTCCTACGGCGATTGCATCTTCGTGATGGCCTCCACCGCGGGCAGCGGGACGGCGGACCATGCACACGGCGCCTCGATGACGGGTGCCGCCGATCGGCCAGGAGATCCTTGTTCGCTGGGTGCGGGAGCGCCCTTCGTCCGCCTGGAGAGCGGCGACATCCATTACAGCTACGTGATCGCCCCTGACCATCCGAGCGGCATGTACTGGTTCCACCCGCACCCCCACGGATTGTCCGAAGGGCAGGTGTCGAATGGCCTTGCCGGGCTGATGTCGATCGGCAACTTCTGGGACACCTCATACGTCAACTGCCGCCTCGCCACTTCTCCCGACCTTGCAGGATTGGCTTCGTGCGGAGATCAAGAAGCACAACGCGCGGAAGTGGAGGCTGAACGCCGGGCCGGCGGCTCGCTCGAAGTGATGTACCTCGCTCTCAAGGACATCCAGGTTTCCAAGCTGAAGGAGCGTTCGGGTGGCGGTGCCAAGCCGAGGTTCCGGCTGATCGAGTTCCCTCTGCGTCCCGAGCCGGGCAATCGGTCCGCGAACGAGGCCTTTGGCGACCAGATCGAGGCGCGAAAGAATCGTTGCGGGAAGCTGGTGGTGAGCGGTTCCACCGGCGCCGATCTGGCGTATGCCGAGGGAGTCGCCGCGCCTGGCCAATGCTGGCGCAAGCAGGGTCCGGACGACCGTTGGATCTTCACCGTGTCAGGCCAGGTCAATCCTCGCATCACCGTCAAGGCGGGGCAGGCGCAGGTGTGGCACCTCGCCAACATCGGCGCCGACGTGACCTATCGCCTCCGTCTGGAGACCGTCGAGCGAAACCCGAGACGCCTCGCGTTCGAGGTGCGGGCGCTCGACGGAGCCGCCTTCCGGCCCGAGTGGACGGCTCGGAGGCACACCGAAATCGTGCTCATGCCCAGCGCCCGCGTGGAGGTGCTCGTGCAGCGCTGCAGCCAGACTGGCGCGCCGAGCACGGGGGCCGTGCCCGACTGCGTCGACGCCTCACAGAGAGTAGAAGCCCGGCTGCGAACGGCGGGAGCGGCCACCGGCATCGATGCCGACAGCGGCGACCAATGGCCTGCCCTCGATCTGGCTTCGGTCGTCTTCGAAGCGGCGGCGGGACGTTCGCCCGCCGCCACCCGACAGGTCCCGCCACCGGCGTCCCGGGCGCCCGACCCGGCAGCCAGCAGCGCCGATCAGGTCCCACCCTCCTCGCCGCGCGTCCGACCTTCATCGATACCGGTGTCGTCTCCGGCGCCGACGGCCTGCGACTACGGACGCTACCAAGCGGGCCCCGCCGAGTTCGGGGTCGACTCGGACCTGGTCCGCCTGATCCGGTTCAACAATCGCGATTTCGGCGAGCACGGAGGCGAGCTGTTCGGCATCCACGTCGAGAACTTCCGCATGCACGACCAGGCGGGAAAGCCGGTCGCGGTCGCCGCTCTCCTGTCCGAGGGTCGGCTCGAACGGCCCGAGAAACCGTCCTCGATCGCATCGATCTCGCTCGAAGATCCATGCTGGAGAGCGGCCGCCGGAGAGGAGGGGAATCCCGCGGACTTCGCAAAGTTCTACCCTGCATTCAAGATGGACGGCGCTCCGAACCTGACCGCCGCCCATGGCGCGTGGGAGTATTGGCTCCTCGTGAACGACAGCGACGAGTGCCACAACTTCCACGTCCACCAGACGAAGTTCGTCGTCCTCGACGCGGATTTCTCGGCGGGCGGGCGGCCGTCCGCCGCCCAATGTCTCGGCGACCGGGGACTCGCCCCACCGGTCAATCGGAACGTGCTGCACGACAACTACCCGCTGTTGCCTGGTGCCCGCGTGCTCGTTCGGATCAAGCTCGACGGACCGAAGCTCGGCCGTTTCGTGTTCCACTGCCACATCCTCGAGCACGAGGACAAAGGAATGATGGCGACGATCGGGGTCGTGGACGGCGGACCGCACTGAAGGAACGCGGCGCCCGTCGTCGCGTCGAGGCGACTCGTCCCCCGGATCGGACCGTCCGGCAGATCCGGCGGCATCGCCGCATCGCCATGGCTAATCCTCCGGACATGAAAGTGGCGCTTGCTGGAACGGTGGCCGCCCTGATGATGCTCGTGGCCGTGCTCGCCATTCAGTCGCGAACACGGGACATCAGGGGACATTCGAGTGCCCAGCCGGCGGCAGCTTCGTCAGGGAGCAGCTTGCGGCTCGCGGCGAGCGCGTCGTCGCGACCACCCGCAGATCACCCGCCGCCGCGGCCGTCAGGCGGAGCGCCGTTGCCGCGGTCCGAGCCCGTGACCGAAGATGTGCCCCAGGTACCGGCGCGCCCGGCCGCCAACGTGGTGCCCCCCTCCGACGAACAGCTGGCGGCTCTCCAGCAGCTGGTTGCGCAATCGCGCGAGGAAAACGACCGGCTCGCGCGAATCGACGAACACCTAGCCTTGGCGCGGTGGCAAGCGGCCGACGAGGAGTTGCGGCGCGAGGACGAGGCGGAGGCAGAGGCCGCGCAACATGCCGCAACCGTGCAGGCGCTATGGACCCTGCGGCAGGCGGACGCGCTGCTCTCGACCGGCGAGTCGGACGGCGTCGACGATGAGCTGAGCCGCGCCGAGGCGGCGTTGTTCGGGCCCACGCGCATCGACGTGGACGCGGCGCGCGAGGCGCTCGAGCGATCCGATCTCCATGCGGCGCGACAGTACCTTGCCGCCGCTCTGGCGGAGAGGCGATCGCCGCGCTGACGGCGGTCTCATCCGATCCTGGCCGCCGTAGCCAATCGCCCAGGGGCCCCGTCGCGCTTGCGCCGGTGTGCACCAATCGGCCAGCCGGTACCGGACCGCTCCGAGTGTCGTCGCCTGATCGATTCGCCGACACCTTGGACGATCGCCAGACAGCGCACGCGCCTCGGCGGGCCGACCGTCCGACATCCCGGTCAGGTCTCCGGTTGGCTCGCCGGCTGCAACGCATAGATCGGCGTGCCCTGGCGGGCTGGGAGATCGCGATGAGATCATCGATCCGGGTGCTGTCGATTGCGTGCGTCTTCTCTTGCTCGCATGCGTCAGCGGCTCCCCAACAGGCGCCCGCCGTCCAAGGAGAGATGGTGGTCCAGCAGTCTCCCGAGCAGCTGCAGCAGCTGGTGGCGCCCATCGCTCTGTATCCGGACGCATTGGTTGCGCAGATCCTCGCCGCCTCCAGCTACCCGACGGAGATCGTCGAGGCGGACCGCTGGATGCAGCAGCACTCGAATGTGACGGGGGATCGACTTGCCCAGGCGGTCGATCAGACGTCCTGGGATCCGAGCGTCAAGGCGCTCGCTCAATTTCCCTCCGTCCTCGCAAACATGGACAAGAACCTGTCCTGGGCTTCGGCGCTGGGCGACGCCTACGTGAACCAGCAGCAGGCCGTGCTCGACGCCGTCCAGACGATGCGCAGGCGCGCGCAGCAGGCGGGAAACCTTCAGACGACTCCCCAGCAGACCGTCGCGACACAAGGCCAGACCGTCGTCATCCAGCCGGCAAACCCCGAGGTCGTCTACGTGCCGACTTACGACCCGTGGATCGTTTACGGCGCCCCTGTTGCCGTTTATCCGGGTTGGTTTGCATTGCCGGGACTCTACGCCGCAGGCCCGGAGATCTCGTTTGGTATCGGTTTCGGGGTCGGCTTCTTCGCGGGGTTCGGTTGGGGATGGCACCATTGGGGCGCCGACTGGCGCGGCCGGACAGTCGTCTACGACCACAACGCCTATGTCTCGCACAGTCGCACGTTCATCGATCGCAACCACTTCTATCGGAGCGGCCCGGGTTTTCGCGGCGCTCCGACGTTCCGCGCCGGCCGTCCTGCCGCCGTTCCGGGGTTCCATGGACCCGCCGCGGCGCACGTCCAGCCAGGCACGCATTCCGGCGCGTTCAGCGGGTTCGATCACGGAGGCGTGGCGAGGACCTATTCGGCGCGCGGACAGTCGAGCGTCGCGCACGCGTTTCACGGAGGCGGATTTCACGGGGGCGCATCTCACGGCGGAGGTCACAGGTGATTCGAGGCAAAGGGGCATTGGTGCTGATGGTCTTCGCAATCTATGCGCCGCCCGGCGGAGCCCGGCAGGCGGCCCAGCAGACGTTCTCCTCGGCAGAAGCAGCGGCGGATGCCCTCTTCCTCGCCGTCCAGACCCGCGACAAGGCTGGCCTCGCGCAACTCCTCGGAGGAAAGGAGGAGATCTTCGCATCCGGCGACGAGAGCCAGGACGACCTCGATCGCCTGCGGTTCCTCGAGAAGTTCCGGGAGATGCACCGCCTCGCCTACGAGCCCGAGGGAACCATCCTTTACATCGGCGCGGAGAACTGGCCTTTCCCGGTCCCGCTCATCTCGAAAGACGGCGCCTGGTCGTTCGATACGAGAGCCGGGATGAGCGAGATCCTGTTCCGCCGGATCGGCGCGAACGAGTCGTCGGCCATCGCGATCTGCCAGGCCCTGGCGCATTCGGATGAAGACACCGCTGCGTTCCTGCACAAGCCGGTTCCAATCCACGGCTATTACTTCCGCGCCCTCCCCGCAGCGGGGAAGCCTGCTTCCTTCCTGGCGTATCCGGCCGACTACGGTTCATCGGGCGTGATGACCTTCGTGGTCGACCAAGACGTCATCTACGAGCGCGATCTGGGTCCTCGCACGGCGAACGCCGCACGGTCGATGACCCGATACACGCCGGATTCGACCTGGCAGCCAGTGCAATGAAGCAACCTACGCGCGGTATGAGCCGGCGGGAACTGCGAAACAGGCGGCGCGGGCTGTACGCGCAGGGGCAACCCGGCTGGCTTACCCTGTCCTCTTCCGGGACACCGCTGGCCGGCCCGGCCGCGCGGCGCCGGCGCCGGCCCTGGTGCGTTGGATGGCGGAGGCGATCTCGTCCAGGTCCAGGTCGGTGAGCGCCATCGAGGCAGCTTCGATCCAGCCGTCCACCTGCTTCGGAGTGCGCGCGCCGACGATTGCGCCGCTGACACCCGGCCATGCGAGCGTCCATGCGATGGCGGTCGCGGAAACGGAAGCGTCGTGCCGCATCGCGATCGAGCGGAGCGCGTCCCGCAACGAGAGATTCCGGCCGAGGTT
This sequence comes from Myxococcales bacterium, assembly GCA_045802765.1. Taxonomy (GTDB): domain Bacteria; phylum Myxococcota; class Myxococcia; order Myxococcales; family 40CM-4-68-19; genus VBKO01. The sequence continues at coordinate 14,841 of JBJMQJ010000148.1, read as the reverse complement.
CGGCGGCTGGAAGTCCGCCGCCCGCCGCCGCCAGTCATCCTCCGCCAGCGCCGCCACGCGGTCCGCCGTGAAGCTGTCCGTCAGCAAGCCGGAGTGCATCGGGCTGTAGCAGATGACGCCCGTGCGGTGGGCTCCGCACCAGGGAATCTCGCCCGATGCGGCGCTGCGGTTGATGAGCGAGAAGGGAGGCTGGAGCGAATCGACGTGCTGGATCGCTTCGCAGCGATCGAGCAGGCCCACGCCGAAGTTCGAGACGCCGGCGGCCCGGACCTTTCCCTCGTCGACGAGCATCGCCATCTCGGCCCACGCATCCTCCACGCGCGTGCCCGTCTCGTCGGGCCAGTGGAACTGGTAGAGATCGATCCGCTCGACGCCGAGCCTGCGGAGCGATGCCTCGCACTCGCGCCGGATCGAATCCGGCCTCAGCACGCGCCGCGGCGCGGCCATGCGATCGCGATCGTCCCAGACGAGCCCGCACTTGCTGAAGATCAACGGCCGTTCGCTCGCAGGCAGCTCGCGCAGCAGCCGTCCGACGACTTCCTCCGAGTGTCCGAGCCCGTAGACCGCGGCCGTATCGATCCAATTGATTCCCAGCTCGATCGCATGCCGCATGGTCGCGAGCGACTCAGCGTCGTCCTGCGGTCCCCACCCGAACGACCAGCCTCCGCCTCCGACCGCCCATGAGCCGAATCCAACGGTCGTGATCTCGAGTCCGCTGGTCCCCAGCGGACGAGTTGCCAATGCCATCGTCTTGCCTCCTGGTGCGCATCCCCCTTTCAGGAATCGTGCCGGCGATCGCGCGCCCAGTGCGGCGGCGCGCCCCGCTGTCGAAGAGCGCTACAGCTGCACACGTCCGTGACATCGCCTGTCGCCGGCGCATCCATGCGGCACGAATGCGCGGATGAGCCCGGCTCGTACCAACGAAGGGGACGCTCGATACCAAAGCATGATGCGTGGGCTGCGGCGCGAGACTACCCCTCTACGCAAAGGAGACGCACCGTATGACCATCCAAAGCAAACTGGTATCGTTCATCTCGGCAGGCATTTTGGGTTCTGCCCTCGCAGCGCACGCGCAGAACGCAGCGGCGCCGGATCCGAACATCGCGCCGTCGACGGTGGAGGAGGAGCTGACCTTGCCGCAGAGCAGCGCGAACGACCCGCAGCTCGCCACGGAACCGGATCCCGACGTGGCCCCGTCCATCGCCGGCGAAGACGCGCGATTGCCGCCCAGCCCCCCGAACCGCCGGCAGCTCGCGACGGACCCCGATCCCGACATTGCACGGTCCGACGACACGGTGATCGGTCAGTAACAGGCACTCCCGGCCGACCGCCCTCTGTGGGGACGGCCAGGGCTGCGGCCCCCGAGCTCCGGGCGAGCGTCTCGCTCCCCAAGCTCGCGGGCGCTGCCGTCCGCATCGAATGGCCTTTCGTCCGCGCCGGGTTGCTGACGGTCGGATCCCAGCCCGCTCCTCGCCTCGCCCTCGGTACTCTCGACGGGCATCGCGGTCGATCGACTGGTCCCGGCACGGATCGTGAAAGACCACGGACGCCGGGCCGCGCCCGGCGATGGGAGGTTGCATGAGGCGGCGGACGCAATTCGAGATCGCCCGCATTGCCGACAGGCCGAGGCGCTGACCGATGTGGATCGTCCGCCTCGCCCTTCGCCGGCCTTACACGTTCATCGTCCTGGCGATGCTCATCGTGCTGGTCGGCGTTTCGACCGTGCTGCGCATGCCGGCCGACATGTTTCCCCAGATCGACATCCCTGTCGTCGCCGCCATCTGGCAATACACCGGCCTTCCTCCCACCGAGATGGAAGGGCGGATCGCGGCGCAGTTCGAACGCGCGTCGACGACGACCGTCAGCGGCATCGAGCATATCGAAAGCCAGACGCTCGCCGGCGTCTCGGTCGTGAAGCTGTACATGCAACCGGGCACGTCGATGGCGGGCGCCGTCGCGCAGGTGGCGGCGGTCTCGCAACCGATCCTCAAGCAATTGCCGCCGGGCGCGACTCCGCCGCTGGTGATGGCGTACAGCGCTTCCAACGTCCCCATCCTCCAGCTCGGCTTGTCGAGCCCCACCCTCAGCGAGCAGGAGATCTACGACCTGGGCACGAACTTCCTGCGAACGGGCCTGGCAACGGTGCAGGGGGCCCAGCTCCCCCTGCCGGTCGGCGGCAAGGTGCGCCAGGTGGACGTCGACCTCGATCTGCAGAAGCTCTTCGCGTGGGGGCTTTCGCCGGCGGACATCTCCACCGCGGTGAACACGCAGAACGTCATCCTGCCCAGCGGCACGGCCAAGATCGGGGCGCTCGAGTACCCGATCGTCTTCAACGGGAGCCCGTCGATCGCCGCCGGCCTCAACGACCTCCCCATCAAGAAGATCAATGGAGCGACCGTGTACCTTCGCGACGTGGCGCACGTGCGCGACGGCTACGCGCCGCAGACGAGCGTCGTCTTGAACAACGGCATGCGGGGCGCGCTGCAACCCATCCTCAGCGCCCAGGGCGCGAGTACGCTCAGCGTCGTCTCGGGGATTCGCGCCGCGCTGCCACAAGTGCAGGCGACGTTGCCGCCTCAGCTCGAGGTCAAGCCGCTCTTCGACCAGTCGATCTTCGTCAAGGGCGCCATCGGCGGCGTGGTGCGCGAGGCCATCATCGCCGCCGGGCTGACCGGCATCATGATGCTGCTCTTCCTGGGGAGCTGGCGTTCGACGGTCATCGTGCTCGTCTCCATTCCGCTCTCGCTGCTCGTCTCCATCATCGTGCTCGACCGATTCGGCCAGACCCTGAACTCGATGACCCTCGGCGGAATGGCCCTCGCCGTCGGAATCCTGGTCGACGACGCGACGGTGACGCTGGAGAACTACCATCTCCAGCGCAGCATGAAGAAGCCGCTCGGCAAGGCGATCCTCGACGGAGCGGCCGAGATCGCCGTCCCGACGCTCGTGTCGACGCTCTGCATCTGCATCGTCTTCGTTCCCGTAGCCTTGATCTCGGGCGCGGCTCGCTCGCTCTTCATCCCGCTCGCGATGGCCGTGGTCTTCGCGATGCTCACCTCGTATTTCCTCTCGCGCACCCTGGTTCCAACGCTCATCCGGTACCTGCTGGCCAAGGAAGAGCACGGCGGCGGGCGCGGTCCGATCGCGTGGCTCAGCGCCCGCGTCGAGCGAGGCTTCGAGCGGCTCCGCGACGCATACGGCCGCGCGCTGCAGGCGGCGCTTCGCCACCGCAAGGTCTTCGTCGTCGCGTTCATCGCGTTCGTCGCCGCGTCGCTCTGCTTCGTGCCGCTTCTCGGGCGGGACTTCTTTCCCAACGTCGACGCGGGGCAGATGCGGCTTCACGTCCGCGCCCCTGCGGGGACCCGGATCGAGGAAACGCAACGCCTGTTCGCGGCGGTCGAGGAGCACGTCCGCAAGATCGTACCGGCGGACGAGCTGGACGTGATCATCGACAACATCGGCGTCCCGGTGAGCGGAATCAACCTGACCCTCGGCGATCCGTCGATGATCTCCAGCGCCGACGGCGAGATGTTGATCTCCCTCAAACCCAAGCACCGCCCGACGGCCGAGTACGTGCACGCGGTTCGAAAGGACCTCGCCTCGTCGTTCCCGCAGGCGACGTTCTTCTTCCTGGCGGCCGACATCTCCACGCAGATCCTCAACTTCGGCCTCTCCGCGCCGATCGACATACGGCTGACCGGTCCGGCTGGAAACCAGGACGCGAACCTGGCCATCGCGCGCACCCTGGCGTCGCGGATCGCCACCATTCCAGGCGCCGTCGACGTGCACCTCGCCCAGGTGACGGACACGCCGGAGTTGCTCGTGGACGTCGACCGCACCGCGGCCCAGGACGTGGGCCTCACGATGCGCGACGTTGCCAGCGACCTGCTCATCTCGCTGTCGTCGAGCTCGCAGACCGCTCCGAATTTCTGGATGGATCCCAAGAGCGGCGTGCAGTATCCGGTCGCGGTCCAGACGCCGCAGGTCCGCGTCGACTCGATCCAGTCTCTCGAGACGACGCCTTTGACCAGCGGCTCCGTCTCGCCCGCCGCGTCGGGGTCCTCCTCTTCTCCGGCGCCGGCGAGCGGCGTCCGGCCTGGCCTGCTCTCCAGCGTCGCGACCGTCTCCCACGTCGGCGCTCCCACGAACATCACGCACTACAACATCGCCCGCACCATCGACGTACAAGCGGGAGTGGACGGAGCGGACCTCGGCTCGGTCGCGTCCGGGGTGCAGAAGCTGATCGACGAGGTCCGCCCGCGCCTTCCGCGCGGCTCGACGATCCTCCTCACCGGTCAACCGCAGGCGATGAACGCCTCCTTCGACGGGCTCGCCATCGGGATCGTGGCTGCCATCGTGCTCGTCTACCTGCTGATGGCGGTGAACTTCCAGTCCTGGACCGAGCCGCTCGTCATCCTCATGGCGCTTCCCGGGACGCTGGCGGGGATCGTCTGGGGGCTGTTCGTGACGGGGACGACGCTGAGCGTCCCTGCGCTGATGGGCACCCTGATGAGCATCGGGGTTGCGACCGCGAACAGCATCCTCGTGGTCACTTTCGCCATCGAGCGTCTCCGCGAAGGAGCCGATTCGGTGAACGCGGCGCTGAACGCCGGACGAACGCGCCTGCGGCCCGTGATCATGACCGCGACGGCGATGATCCTCGGCATGCTTCCAATGTCGCTCGGGCTGGGCGACGGCGGAGAACAGAACGCGCCGCTCGGGCGGGCGGTCATCGGCGGGCTCGTCTTCGCCACGCTGTCCACGCTCTTCTTCGTTCCCGTCGTCGTCAGCGCGATTCGCTACCACCCGCCCGCGGCGATCGACGAGGGCGAGCCAGCCGAGGGGTCCCCATGAGCGTAGCTCCCGAAATCCTCAGCCGGCCCCGCCCCATCCGGAGCAAGCGCCACCTGTGGATCGCCGCCGCGGCACTGCTCGTCCTCGCCGGCGGGTTCGTCGCCGGATACCTGCCGAGGAGGTTGGCTCGCGCGAGGCTCGCCGCCGCCACTCCGACTGCGCCCGTCGCGCCGCGCGTCTCGGTGGTCAAGGCGCTCGCGGTGGACGCCGGGCGTACGTTGACCCTCCCCGCCGGGCTGGTCGCGAATCAGCAAACGCTCGTCTACGCAAGGGCGAGCGGATACGTGCGCCGCTGGCTGGTGGACATCGGCGATCGCGTCAAGAAGGGGCAGCTGCTGGTCCAACTCGACACTCCCGAGCTGGACAAGCAGCTCGCGCAGGCGCGCGCCTCGTTGGCGCAGACGATTGCCGCGCTCCGCCAGGCCGAGGCAAATCGCGAGCTCGCGATCGTCACGGCGCGCCGCGAGGCCGCGCTCTTCGCCAAGCTGCTCATCTCGGCGCAGGAGAACGACCAGGCCCAGACGCAGGCGGCAGTGTGGAACGCGAGCGTCAACGCAGCGCAGGCCAACGTCGTGGCCCAGCGTGCGAACGTGGGCCAGCTCGAGCAGTTCGTCTCGTTCGGACAGGTCTACGCGCCGTACGACGGAACGATCACGCGGCGGTTGGTCGAGGTCGGGACCTTGGTCAACGCGGGCGCAGGGACGGCCGCGGCGGCGTTGTTCGAGATCGTTTCGACGGATCCGATGCAGTCGTACGTGGACGTGCCGCAGCCGTTCGCGCCCAGCATCCGGGTCGGGGCAGACGCAAAGATCGCGGTCAGGGCCTTTCGCGGCCAGGTCTTTTCCGGGCGCGTCTCGCGGACCGCCGGCGCGCTCGATCCCGCCTCGCGGACGCTCCGGACCGAGGTCGACATTCCGAACCCGAAGGGCGAGCTCCTCGCCGGGATGTACGCGGACGTCTCTCTCGACGTGGCGGTCTCGCACCAGGTGGTCCGCGTGCCGGCGAGCGCCGTCATCGCGGATTCCCGAGGGGTCCACGTGGCGGTCGTGGACGGAAGCGGGAAAGTCCACCTCGTCGCGGTGACCACCGGGTTGGACAACGGCATTACCATCGAGCTCGTTGGCGGCCTGTCGGGCGGCGAGCAGGTGATCGCGGCCCCGCCCGCCGGCGTGACGGACGGCATGCAGGTCCAAGCGGTGAGCGCCGGATGATCGCGCTGCTCGCCATCCTCCTCGCCCAGGGGGCTCCGGCCCGCGTGCTGACCCTCGAGGAAGCGCAGCGCGTCGCACAGGAGCGCCAACCGCAGCTCCGCGCCGCGCGGGGGAGCACACAAGCCGCGGAGGGGCGCGTCGAGCAGTCCCGCTCCGGGTTGTTGCCGCAGCTCTCGGCGTCGGCGGAGTACCTGCGGACGACCACCAACTTCATCTTCAGCCCCAGTGGAATTCCTCGCCCGGGTCAGACGACGAACTGGAGCAGCGTCAATTTCTTCGACAGCAGCGTGACCCTCTCTCAGCTCCTCTGGGACTTCGGGCAGACCAGCAACCGCTGGCGCTCGACGCAGGCCAGCGCGCGCGCGACCGCCGATCAGGAGCGCTCCACCTGGCTGCAGGTGGTCTTGCAGGTGCGCGTCGCGTTCTTCAACGCGGTCGCCTCCAAGGAGCTGCTCGGCGTCGCGCGGGAGACCCTGAAGAACCAGCGCAGTCATCTCGTCCAGATCGAGGGATTCGTAGAGGAGGGCACGCGGCCGCCCATCGACCTGTCGCAAGCGCGCGCGGACTTCGCCAACGCGGAGGTGCAGGTCATCAACGCGGACAACGCGTACCAGCGATCCAAAGTGCTGCTGAACCAGACCATGGGAGTGGAAGGGCCGATCGATTACGACGTCGCCAACGAGGCCTTGCCTGCGCAGTCCGGCGAGGACGGCGCGCTCGACCTCCTGCTCGCGGCCGCGCTCCTGGCGCGCCCCGAGATCGCCTCCGCGACCGAGCAGGTCAAGGCGCAGCAGCTCCTCATCAAGTCCGCGCGCGCCGCATACGCTCCGTCGATCGCGGCCGGCGCCACGTTCGTCTCGGCCTCCGAGACCGGCTCGAATTACGTCGGGTGGAACGCGGCCGCTGGAGTGACGCTGACCTGGAACCTGTTCCAGGGCGGGCTCACCACGGGCGTGGTGCACGAAGCGGAAGGGAACCTCGGCTTCGCCGCCGCCCAGCTCGACGTGCTGCGGCAGCAGGTGCGCGTCGACGTCGATCAGGCGCTGCTCGCGATCCGGGCGGCGAAGGGAGCGCTGTCTTCGGCGCGGGATGCACTGGTGGCGGCCCGGCAGCGCCTGGGGCTCGCCGAGGGCCGGTACCAGAACGGCTCCGGCAGCGTCATCGAGCTGGGCGATGCGCAGATCGCCGCGGCGAACGCGGCGGCGCAGGTGGTCCAGACGGACTTCCAGCTCGCCACGGCGCGGGCGCAGCTACTTTGGGCGCTCGGCCGCGCGTAATCGACCGAGCTGGATCGCCGACCTATACGTTCGTATGAACCGTCCCGACCATCGCCTTCGCATCCATCCGGCTTCCCGAACGTCTACTCATCATCCGAAAGGAGTGACCGATGCATCCCACCAAGAACGACCTGTCCGAAGGCACGCGGCGCGAGATGATCGAGCTGTGCAACGCGCGGCTGGCCGACGCCATCGACCTGCAGACGCAGACGAAGCAAGCGCATTGGAACGTGAAAGGGCCGCACTTCATCGCCCTGCACGAGCTCTTCGACAAGGTGAACGAGGACGTCGAGGACTACGTCGATCTGATCGCCGAACGGGCCGTCCAGCTCGGTGGGCAGGTCGAAGGCACCGTCCGTTCGGTCGCGAAGCGAACGACGCTCGCCGAGTACCCTCTGAAGACGGTAGACGGCCGGCAGCATGTCGACGCGCTTTCCTCCGCGCTGGCGGCGTTCGGCAAGGTCATCCGCGCCGCCATCGAAGACAGCGATGGCGCTGGCGACGCGGATACCAACGACATCTTCGTCGAGATCTCGCGAGGCGTGGACAAGTGGCTTTGGATGGTCGAAGCGCATCTCACCCCGGGCGAGTAGCTCACAGGCGGATTCGACGATGATCACGACCGATCGGCCTTCACGCCCCACGGTTGCGCTGCTGGGCGCCGGCACCATGGGTTCCGGCATGGCCCTGCGCATGCTCGAAGTGGGCTTCCCCGTGAACGTCTGGAACCGTACGCCTGGCGCCGCCCTTGCGCTGACCGGGCACGGTGCGACCGTCCGCGCGACGTCGTCGGAGGCCGTCTCCGACGCCGAGATTGTCGTGACCATGCTTCCAAACGCGGATGCCGTCGCAGACGTCATGGTGCGCGGCGGCGCGCTCGACGCGTCAGGGGCCAACGCGACCTGGGCGCAAATGGGCACCATCGGCGTCGAAGCAACGGAGCGCCTCGCGGCCGAGGTCGCGCGGCGCAGACCGGACGTCATGTTCGTCGACGCGCCGGTGTCGGGCAGCCGCGAACCGGCTCGCACCGGCCGGCTTCTCATCCTCGCCTCGGGTCCCGATCGATCGCGCGGCTCCGTCGATGCTCTCTTCGCCGCCCTCGGCCAGCGCACGCTGTGGGTGGGGCCCGCGGGAACTGGCAGCCGGTTGAAGCTGGTGCTCAACGCCTGGCTCGCGTTCGAGATCGAGGCCGCCGCCGAGGCCGGCGCATTGGCAGAGCGGCTCGGCCTTCCCTACGCGGTCCTCAGGGATGCGGTCAGCGGGGGTCCGCTCGCGTCTGCTACGGCTCTGGTGAAGCTGGCCAAGATGGAGAGGGGCGACTACTCCGCCGACTTCTCCCTCGAGTGGGCGCTCAAGGACCTCGATCTTGCGCTTGCGGCCTCTGGCGCCGAGACGACGCCGGTGGTCACCGCGATCGCGGAGCGTTGGCGCCGCCTCGTCGCGGAAGGCGACGGGCGGTTCGACATCAGCGCCGCGCGGCTCGGACTCGATTCCCGCGGCGAGCGTTCAGCCACTTCTACGAACGGATGACGATCAAGGCGTGCCGCTACATTTCGGTAGCGTTTCTGCCGAAAACGATCGGCGCGCCCTGGACTCTTCATCCGAGGAGAACGCGATGAAGGGATTCGTCAAGCCGGTGGTAGCCACGGTGCTGCTCGCACTCGCGCCTGGCTGTTACAGAGGAGGCGCGCTGCTCGGCGCCGTCGTCGGCACGTCGATCGTCACCGCCGCGGTCGTCAGCTCACGCCCGCCTCCGCCGCCTCGCGTCGTCTACGCGCCGCCACCCCAGCCCGGCTACGCCTGGGAGCCGGGTTACTGGTCGCTCGACCAGGGCGAATGGGTCTGGGTCGAGGGTCGCTGGATTCCGAGGTATCCGGGATACGACTGGGAACCCGCGCGTTGGGTCGAAGATCCTGGCGGCCACTGGCGGCTGATGCCGGGCCATTGGGTCGTCGTGCGCGCGCATGCCTGAGCGCTCTGAAAGCGTCACCCCTCCGGACGGTCCTGCTTCGGATCAGGGACACGGCAGACGCGGCGCTGGGCGGGGGCTGGGAGGCATCGCGGCTCGCATTGCAATGACGATCGCGAAAGCCTCTCACCACGGTGAGCGCGGCGCAGCGGACGGCTTCCGCGAGCGTGAAGTCGACTGGAGCTGGTGCAGCTTCTCGGCCGTGACGTCCTGGATCGTGCCGACGAGACGCACCGCCGCGCCGCCGTCGATGTACGAGGCCCCCGTGAGGGCGAGCCATCGCGGCGTCCCTTTCGCGACGCATACCGCGATGCGGAAGGTCGCGTCGCCACCCGCCTCGATCACGCGCACGAATGCATCGATGCAATGCCCCCGATCGGGCGGTCGCAAGGAGCGGATGAACCGCTCGTACGTGACCTGGTCATCGGCCGTGAATCCGAGCAGCGACTTCGCGCGCGACGACCAGCGCGACTCGCCGGTGACCGGTACGATTTCCCACGATCCGAGACCCGCCGCCTCGAGGGCGAGGTCCGCGGCAATGTGCGCTTGGGGATCTGCGGTCACGCGTCCGACGAGCTGGATCACGCTCCCGCCCTGGTCATCGTCGTCGAACCATGTAGTCGGTACCGTCATCTCCTCTACCTCTCCTCTGGCTGGACTGTCGTCACGAGCCCTTCGCGCTTTGCTGCGGCGATCGCATTCCATGCATGGCCGCGATTGGCGGTGGGGCGATCGTCGAGCCAGCTCGAACCGGCGGCGTTCCTCGGCTCAAGATGACCAGCGTGTACGGCACGGTGACCATCCACGCGACGAAGAGGATCGACGGAAAGGACCAATATCGAAGCCTCGCTGTCGCTGCGCGGAAGAGCTCCGCACCGCTGGCCGAACGCCTGGACAGGTTGCGTTTCATGGCGATCCTCCTCGGCCCCCGCTCGTCAGACACTTCATCGCGCCATCGGATTGGCAGCGAAACGAGAACGACACAGTCCGCGAGATGCTTGCTCGCTGCCCGAAGGACGGTCATTGACCCACGTTCGCGCCGGCGCCGTGCTCGGGTCGTTGCGGTTCGCCTGACTGTGAGCGGACGTTCCCCGGACGCGTGCGCCGTGATAACCCCGTCCTCCGTGACTCCCACACTGCGCCCCATGTGCTTCGTCGCCATGCCGTTCGGGCGGAAGAGCAAGCCTGGCGCGGACGCGATCGACTTCGACGACGTCTACGAGGGCATCCGCACCGCCGTCGAAGCCGCGGACCTCGAGTGCATCCGCGCCGATTACGAGCAGGGCGGCGGCTTCATCCACCGTCCGATGTACGAACGGCTCCTCGTCGCGGAGTACGTCGTCGCCGACCTGACGCTCGCCAACGCGAACGTGGCGTACGAGGTGGGCGTCCGCCACGGAGCACGCACGGGCGCGACCATCCTGCTCTGCGAGGCGTCCGAGGTCGCATCGCTCCCGTTCGACCTGCGGCCGCTCCGCGTCATCACCTATGATCGCGCCGGACATGAGAGGCTCGCGCCGGCGCACAAGAAGGCCCTGGAGCAGGCGCTGGCGGAGCGGCTGCGCAGCGCGCGCGCCGGCGAACTCCCGGACGACAACCCAATCGTGCAGATCACGCGCGTCGGCGAAGGACCCGGCGTGGGCCACGAGAAGACCGACGTGTTCATGAAGCGCCTGCGCTACGCGGGCGAGATCGCCGCCCGCGTCGCGGACGCGCTCGCCATCGAGCCCCCCGCCAAGGCGGTGGAGGCGCTCGTGGCGATCGAAGGCGAGGTGCTCGGCAGCGCGCAACAGATCCGCCAGCTCCACACCTCGCTGCTGTCGCTCTATCTCGCCTACCGCGAGAAGAAAGCATGGGACCGTATGGTCCGGCTCTTCGGGACCCTTCCGCGCGAGCTGCAGCAGACGCCGGTCGCGCGCGAGCAGCTCGCGCTCGCGCTCAACCGCCAGGCGGAGGAGGCGGGCGCGCGGGGCGATCGCACCGGCGCCGCCGAACTGCGCAACCGCGCCCTTCAGGCGGTGAAGGCGCTTGCGCGAGACGCGTTCACCAGCGAGACGTGGGGGATCATCGGCCGCATCGAGAAAGGCCGTTACGACGAGCTCATGGCGGCCGGCGATTCGCGGCAGGCGTCCGGCGCGCTCCAGGCTGCCATCGACGCGTACGAGCAAGGCGTGCTCGCCGACCCGCGCGACTACTATCCGGGCGTGAACGCAGTGACGCTGCGGCTCGTGCGTGGCACGCCGCAGGACGAGGCGCGGCTCGCGCGCATCCTGCCGGTGGTCCGCTTCGCCGTGGAGCGAGCCCCACCGCCGGACGATCCCGCGAAACGGGACTCCGAGCGGTACTGGCAGGAGGCGACGCGGCTCGAGCTCGCGTGCGCGGCGCGCGACTGGGCGGCGGCCGACGAGCATCTGCAGACGCTGCTCGGAGTGGCCGCCGCGGCTTGGATGCGCGAGACGACCGCGAAAAACCTTCGCCTGCAAGCCCGCGCAGGCGCGTCCGACCGCGAGGCGGCGACCAAGCGCACCTCATACGCCGACGCACTGGCTCCCGCGGGCGCGAGCTGATCGGCGCCGCGACAATACTGCCCGGGTGCTGCGCAGCAGGGCCTTGGTGGCGAGTCAGGTAGAGCGTCTCCCGATCCTTCTGCATCTTGGAACCCGTCTTCCGAAACGTTCCACTTGCGTGTTACCTGAAACCGGTGCCCCGGCTTGCGCGTACCTTGCGGACGGGCGACGGGCTCGCCGTCGTGGTGGGCATCATGGTCGGCTCGGGCATCTTCCGCACGCCGGGCACCGTGGCCGCGCTCCTCGGTCGGCCCGGCCTGACTTTCGTGGCCTGGGCCCTGGGCGGCGCCGTGGGCTTTCTCGGCGCATTGATCTTCGCCGAGCTTTCGACGCGATATCCGCAGGCCGGCGGCAAGTACGTCTACGCCCGCGAGGCGTTCGGGCGGCGTGCCGCCTTCGTGATCGGCTGGAGCGAGGCGCTGGGCACCTATTGCGTCGCCATCGCGGCCATCGGCGTCGTCTGCGGCGAATATCTCGCGCGACTTTGCGGATGGCCGCATGCCAGCGCGCAGCTCTTGGGGACCGGGCTAGTCCTTGCCTTCACGGGGATGAACCTCTTCGGCGTCTCCGTGGGCCGCTGGGCGCAGAACCTCGCGACGGGGGCCAAGGTCCTGGCGCTGCTGGCCGCCATCGGCGTGGCCGTGGCTGCCGGCACGGGGGCAGGATGGAAGGGAGCGCTGCCCGACGCACCCACCGGCATCGCTGCCTGGGGTGCACTGGCGCTCGCCTCGCAATCGGTAATCTGGACGTACTACGGATATCCGGACGCGGCGAAGATTGCCGAGGAGGTCAAAGATCCGGATCGTTCGCTGCCGCGCATCTTCCTTCTCGGCATCGCTTCCGTGACCGCGCTCTACTTGCTCCTCAACGGCGCTTTCCTCCAGGTCCTGCCGTTCGAACGCATCGCCAGCTCGAACCTGGTCGCCGGCGAAGTGGCCGGAGCCATCTTCGGCAGCCGAGGCGGCTCGTTGATGGCCGCGCTCGCCTTGCTGGTCGTGCTGGCCTCGCTGAACGGAAACCTCTTCGTCACACCGCGAGTCGTGTTCGGCCTCGCCCGCGATGGCCTGGGGCCGAGCTCATTGGCTCGAGTGAACGAGGGCGGCAGCCCGTGGGCGGCGATGATCCTGGTCGGCGCCTTTTCCGCGGTCCTGGCGGCGACCGGCACCTTCGATCGCCTCCTGTCGCTCGCCGTCGTCTTCGTCCTGGTGACCGACGGCTTCATGGTTCTGGTGCTCTTCCGACTACGGTCGCGCGAGCCGCGGGCGCCCTTCCGGGTGCCGTTCCATCCCGCGGTGCCGCTCGCCTTCCTCGGGGTGTACACCCTGCTCTTCGTCGCAGCCGTCTTGCAGCAGCCGGGACTCTCGGCCAGCGCGGTGGGGGCCCTGGCCGCGCTCTACGCTTCCTTCAGGCTGTTCTCGTCCACGGCATAGTCGTCGCCGTAGTACTTGCTGGTAATGCGGGTATGGAACGGGAGCGCCTGGATGGGCGGATATTTCGCGGGCGTGAGCCCCGGCAGGACCTCGAGCACTTCGTCTTCCCAGAGGTAGATGGCCATGGGGAACGAGACGCGCGCCTGCGAGCGCAGGCGCGGATCGCGGGGCGGGCTTACCCGGTGCGTCGTGGAAGGGAGGATGTCGTTCGAGATGCGCTGCGCGTAGTCGCCGGTGTTGAGGATGATTGCGCCCGCCGGCGCATCGAGCCGGATCCACTTCATGTTGGCGCGGTTCAGGATCTGAAGGCCTTCGACGCTGGCTGCCGGAAGGAAGGTGAAGAGATCGACGTCCTCGTGGCCGAGCATCCGTCCGGCGCCCGACTCGAGATCGTCCGCGCTCAACGGCGGATAGTAGTTGAGCCGTTGCCCGAAGTTCGTCCGGCTGAGCCTGCGGTCGTACAGATGCGGATCGCAGCCGAGATCGCGCAGCAGGCTCTGCATCACCGGCAGGATGAGCTTTTCGTGCGCTTGCACGAGCTGGCGGAAGAACGGCTCGGCATCGGCGCGCGGCCAGTAATCCTGCCAGCGGAACGCGGCATCGCCGTCCAGATCGAAGGCGCGGCGGCAGAAGACCCAACCCTCGACCAGGTCGGGATGGATGCCGCTCGTCTCCTTGATGGGAAAATAACCCTGGTTGACCGAGCCATGCCGCTTGGCGCGGAACCGCAGCTTGTCGGCAAGGCTTACGCCGGTGAAGAGCTGCTCCGTCCGCTCCTCGGCCTCGCGGTAGAGCGCGGAGTCGATGCCGTGGCCCTCCAGGATGGCGAAGCCGATCGAACGGAGCGCCCCGCCCAGTTCGTGCGCGAAGTCCTTCTTGTCCGCCTCGTTCCCCTGTAGGAACCTCCCGATGTCGCAGGTCTGGATGCGCGTCTGGTCGTCGAACGCTTCCTCATGCCGCCCTTCGGCCAGATGGTATTCCTGCTTCTTGTTCACCTGGTCGTAGCGGACGAAGGCCTGGTTGGTGGCCTCGATGCCCTGGCTCTTCCGGTCGTCCATGCCGCGGCTCCTCTGCGGGCCATGATACTTCCCTTTGCGCCGCTGCGTCGGGCAGGATCCGAGCCATGCCCATCGAATTGACGGGCGGCTGCCGCGTCAGCGGGCTTCGCGAGGGGGCCGCGCGTGAGCACGGCACCGTGCGCGTCTGGCAGCACGCCGGGCGCGGGAGCGGCGCGGCCGCCATCTCGCTGCGGGTGGTGGAGCTCGCCCCCGGCCGGTCGCCCTCGCTCGGCGGCGCGCCCTGCGACGAGGTCCTTTACGTTTTCGAAGGCGCCGGCGCGCTGCTCTTCGAAGGCGGCTCGCGACCCATCGGGACCGACAACGGCATCTACGTTCCACCCGGTGCGCGCTACGAGGTCGAGGCTTCCACGCCGATGACGTTGGTCAGCTCGCGCTGTCCCGATCCGGGCGAGTCGGCGGAGTCCGCCGCCCCGGGCGCGCCGCCTGTCGTGGTGCGTTTGGACGAATGCATCTC
>JBJMQJ010000147.1:0-5394 GCA_045802765.1 Myxococcales bacterium | reverse complement strand
GTAGCCCAGGGTGAACACCAGGGCGGCCCAGACCAGCCGGTTCGTCAGGTCGGCGAAGAGCAGGGTTCCGACCAGGAGCGCCCAGAGGATCAGCCCGCCGCCCATCGACGGCGTGCCGATCTTCTTCTGGTGCGCCACCGGCGTGTCCTCGCGGACGTTCGACGCGCCGTACTGCTTGAGGCGCATCGCTTCGATGTAGGTGGGCCCGAGGAAGAGGCCGACCAGCAGCGAGACGAGCCCGGCCATGATCATGCGGAACGACGGGTACCGCAGGACATTGAAGGCGGGGATGCGATCGGCGAAGGGATAGAGCAGCAGGTAGAGCATCAGCGCGCTCCCTGCCCCGACGCGACTCCGGCGAGCGGATCGCTGATCCGCTCCATCTTCATGCCGCGCGATCCTTTCACCAGGATGACGTCCTCCGGCCGCGCCTTCTTTTGCACCATCGCGACCGCCTGCGCCGGATCGTCGGCGAACTCGACGTGGTCGGGGGCGATCCCCGACTCCATCGCGCCTTCGCCGATCGCGCGGGCCCGCTCGCCGAAGCAGACCAGAAGCGCGAGGCCGGCGCCCGCGGCGAAACGTCCCACGTCGCGGTGCAGGTCGAGCTCGGTGGGGCCCAGCTCCAGCATGTCGCCCAGCACCGCGATGGCGCGTCCCTTCCCGCGCACGAGGTGGGTCAGGGTCAAGAGCGCCGCCTTGGTGCTCTGCGGATTCGCGTTGTAGCAATCGTCGATCAAGAGGCCGCCGCCGGGCAGCTGGACCGGCCGCATCCTTCGGCCGGTGGTTCGCGCGTTCCCCAGCCCACGGACGATCTGCTCCGGGTCGAGCCCGAGGCCGAAGGCCACCGCGGCGGCCGCCGCCGCGTTGTGACCGTTGTGCGTGCCGATGAGGTGCAGCTCGGCCATGCGCGTCTTGCCGTCGGGAAAGGCGAGCTCGACGCGCAGCCCCGGTCCGCCGTGGTGCGCCGAGATGAGCCGGACGTGCGCCGCGGTCGACGCGCCGAAGGTGATCAGCCGTCGCCGCGAGAGGCGCGCCTGCGAGAGCACCCGGGGATCGTCGGCGTTGGCGACGGCGGTGGCGCTCTCGCGCAGCGCGTGGAACAGCTCGCCCTTGGCGTGCGCCACGCCTTCGATGGCGCCCGTGCCCTCGAGATGGACCGGGCCGACGTTGGTGACCAGACCGACGTCGGGATCCACCCAGCCGGCCAGGCGCGCGACCTCGCCGAGGTGGTTCATGCCCGCCTCGATCACGGCATTGCGGTGCGCGGAGGTGAGGAGCAGCAAGGTGAGCGGCACGCCCACCTCGTTGTTCAGGTTGCCTTCCGTCTTGAGGGTCGGACCGGCCGTTTCCAGCACCGACGCGACCAGCTCCTTGGTGGAGGTCTTGCCCGTCGACCCGGTGACGCAGACGACGCGCAACGCGGGGAGGCTCTCGCGCCAGGCGTGGGCAAGCCCTCCCAGCGCGCGACCCGTGTCCGGCGCCGCGAGGATCGCCGCCTTCACCCCTTGCGCGGCGAGCGCGTCGCGGACGCGCGCCGCCGCCCCGGACGGAACCAGGACGCCCGCGGCGCCGCCCTGCGCCGCCGCCGCCGCGAACGAGCTGCCGTCGTGCCGCTCTCCGACGAGAGCGACGAAGAGCGCACCGCGCGCCGGGCTGCGGGAATCGGTGAACACTCCGTCGAAGATCTGCTCGGGCGCGCCGGACAGGAGCTGCGCGCCGGCCGCCCACGCGGCCTGCCCCGCGGACAACCGGGCGGTCACCGCATCGCCTCCAGCGCGCGCCGCGCCTCCAGCCGGTCGTCGAAGGTGCGCTTCTCGGTCCCGACGATCTGGTAGTCCTCGTGCCCCTTGCCCGCGATGACCACCGCGTCGCCAGGCCGCGCGCTGCGCAGCGCCAGCTCGATGGCCGCGCCCCGGTCGGGGATCACGCAATAACCGTCGCGGGCCGCGCGCGCGTCCGACATCCCCATCTTGCGCTTGTGCTTGGACAGCCCCGGCTCGATGTCCGCCAGGATGGCGAGAGGATCCTCGGTGCGCGGATTGTCGCTGGTCGCCACCACCAGGTCGGCGCGGCGGGCGGCGGCTTGACCCATGAGCGGCCGCTTGCCGCGATCGCGATCTCCGCCGCACCCGAACACGCACAGGAGCCGCGCCTTGCTGCCGGCGGCGGCGCGGACGGCATCGAGCACGCGCGCCAGCGCATCGTCGGTGTGCGCGTAGTCGACCAGCACCACGCGCCCGCCGGGATCGGGCACGCGCTCGAGGCGCCCCGGAGCGCCCTGCGCCTGCGCCGTCGCCCCAGCCAGCGCCGCGAGCGGCATGCCGAGGCCGAGCAGCAGCCCGAGCGCCGCGAGCAGGTTCTCGGCGTTGTGCGCGCCGATCAGCGGGCTTTCGATCCGCGTCTCGCCGAAGCTTCCGCGCAGATCGAAGCGGAGCCCCTGGAGATCGCTGTGCAGGGAGCGCGCCTCGAGGCGCGCTCCCGCGGCGCCGCGCGCGGTGAACCCGATGGAGCCGGGCAGCTCGCGGGCGAGCGCGGCGCACCGCTCGTCGTCGAGGTTGAGCACGGCGGGCGCGCCGGCGGGCAAGAGCTCGCGGAAGAGCCGCGCCTTGGCCTCGAAGTACGCATCGAGGGTCCCGTGGTAGTCGAGGTGATCGCGCGTCAAGTTGGTGAATGCCGCCGCCGCGAAGGTGCACCCGGAAACCCGCTCCTGGGCCAGCGCATGGCTCGAGACTTCCATGGAGACGAGCTGCGCTCCGGCCTGCGCCATGCGCGCGAGCAGCTCTTGAAGGTCGTGCGATTCGGGCGTCGTGTGCGTGGCGGCGGCACGGCCCCCCGGCCAGCGCGACTCCACGGTGCCGACGAGCCCCGTCCGCATGCCGAGCGCCTCCGCGAGCTGCTCGACGAGATATGCGGTGGTGGTCTTGCCGTTCGTGCCGGTCACGCCGATGAGCCGCATCCGCTTCGAGGGCTCGCCGTGGAACCGCGAGGCTGCCTGCGAAAACGCGCGCCGCGGGTCGCGCGCGACGATCAGCGCCGCCGGCGCGACCGCAAGCTCGCGGTCGCCGAGCACCGCGACCGCGCCGCGCTCGACCGCCTGCGGCGCGAATTGCGCGCCGTCGGCGGCCGCCCCTTGCAGCGCCGCGAACAGCGCACCGGGACCTACCTTTCGCGAGTCGACCGCGAGCGCGCGCACATCGACCTCTTCCGCGCGCGGCGGCAACCGGACATCGATCCCTGTGAAGAGCTCAGGAAGCCTCACTTCGAGCCCCATGGTGTACGCCGCTCATCCCGACGGCGCCAGCGTGACGCGCACGCGTGCACCGCGTTTGACAATGGCTCCGGCCCGTGGCGACTGGCCGACCGTCCGGCCGCTGCCACGCAGCTCCGGTTCCAGGGCGGCCTCGGCGAGCTTGCGCACCGCGGACCGCGCGGGGAGGCCGGTCAGGTCCGGAACGACGGACCGATCCGGCTTGCGGCTCGCGGCTTGCGGCTTGCGGTCGGAATCGGCTGACGGTTCAGGCGGGTCTTCGCGATCGCCAGCGATGTCCGACTCGGGATCGGCGGAAGCGACGGAGGCGAAGGCCACTTCCTCGCGGGCGCTGTCGGGGGCGACGCCGATCTGGCGGAGCGCCTCGGCGGCGATCGCGCTCCACGCCGGCGCGGCCACCGAGCCGCCGAAGACGTCTCCCTCGGGCTCGTCGACCGCCACCAGGATCGCCAGCCGCGGCTCGTCAGCCGGGAGGAACCCGAGGAAGCTGGCCAGCCGCTTCTCTCCGTAGCCGCCGCGCACCGGATCCACCTTCTGCGCGGTGCCCGTCTTGCCGGCGACGCGGAAGCCGCTCACCTTCGCCTTCGTCCCGGTTCCCTTCTCCACCACTTCCTCGAGCATGGCGGTGATCTGGCGCGCGGTGGCGGGCCGCAATACGCGGCGCACCTCCTCGCGCTGCCGCTGCAGCAGCGCCTTGCCGTCGGGGGCCACCACCCGGGAGACGATGAACGGCTTGAGCAACAGCCCGCCGTTGGCGATCGCCGCCATGGCCATGACCGTCTGCAGCCCGGTTGCCGAAAGGCCCTGGCCGAAGGAGACGGTGTCCACCGCGATGTCGGGCATCCGGGCCGGATCGGGCAGCGCGCCGCGCGCCTCCCCCGGCAGACCAACGCCGGTGCGCTCGCCGAACCCGAACGCCCGCAGGGCGCCGATCAGCCGCTCCTTCCCGAGCGCCTCGCCGATCTTGGCGGCGCAGATGTTGGAGGACTCGCGCAGCACGGCCGGCGGTGTCGCCCACGCCACCTTGTGCGTGTCGTGGATGCGGTGGCCATGACGTTCCCAGACGCCGTTCTCGCAGAACAGCGGCTTGGCGGGATCGATGGCGCCGTCGTCCAGCGCGGCGGCGACGACGAAGCTCTTGATGGTCGACCCGGGCTCCAGCTGATCCTGCACCGCGCGGTGCCGCCAGACGGCGGGGTCGCGGCCCGGTTGGTTCGCGTCGAAAGCGGGATTCGAGGCGAGGGCTAGCACCGCGCCGCTCTGCACGTCGATCACCGCCACCCATCCGGCGGACGCGCGGGAGGTCGCGACCGCGCGCGCAAGCTCGCGCTCGGCGGTGAGCTGGATGGCGGAGTCGATCGTCAGCGTCACCGTGGCCCCGGTCAGGTCGGCGGGATCCGGCGCCCCTTGCGCCAGCACCGTCGCGCCGCGCGCATCGCGGACGGCGGGGACGGAGACGGCCTTGCCGCGCAGCCAGCCAACGAGCTCGCGCTCGAGCCCTTCCTGGCCGCCCTCCTCTCCCACGAAGCCGAGCACGTGCCCTGCCAGCGCCCGCTGCGGGTAGAATCGTTTCGGCTCCTTGACCAGCTCGACCCCGTCGAGCGCCAGCGCCGCGACGCGCGCGGCGGTGTCCTCGTCGACGCGGCGCTTGAGCCACACGAATCGCTTCTCGCCGACGAGGCGGGCGAGGATCCTCGCCCGGTCGGTGCGCAGCGCGCGGGCGAGCAGGCCGGCCGCATCGGCGCGCTCCCTGGACGTGGTGAAGGCGGCCGGATCGGCGAAGATCGAGTCCACGTCCCGCGTCACCGCCAGCGGCGCGCCGCGGCGGTCGGCGATCTGGCCGCGCCGCGAGGCCCATTCGATCTCGCGGCGCGTCTGGTCGCGCGCGAGCCGGGCCAGCCGGGCGCGGTCGAAGAGCTGCACCTTGGCGGCGCGGGCGAGCACCACGCCGAAACCGGAGAGGAGAGCGACTCCGACCAGCGCCGAGCGGACCCGCACCCAGCGGCCGGATCCCCCTCTGGCGACGCGCTGGTGCACCGCCTCCTCCTACTTCGACGCGACCGTCGAGGCGCTGGTTCGCAGCGCGCCGCCGACCAGCACGACGATCCGGTCGGCCGGCGGAG
>JBJMQJ010000146.1:0-6809 GCA_045802765.1 Myxococcales bacterium | reverse complement strand
GGCGCCGCCCTCTTCCGCCGCCGCGAGGGCCCGGCGCAGGAATCCGGGCAACAGGCCGACACCGAAGATCGCGCCAACCACGGCGCCGCCCTTCAGCAGGGCGCGCCTGGAGAACGCCCCGCTGGCTTTTCGCAGCACCGTCACCTCCTCTGCAACTCCGGAGATCCGAGCAACAATCCCAGCGCCCGCGAGGCCAGGACGTGAGAACGCGGCGGCGCGCCGCGCAGCTGCGCCAGCACGTACTGGCGGGTCCGGTCGGAGAGCTCCGGCATGCCGAGCTGCGCGGCGGCGCGGTCGAGCATCTCCTCCGGACCCATGGCGTCACGGGCGAGCGGCGCAAGGTCCACCCGCACCCCTTCCATCTGGCCGCTGGCGAGCGCCAGGCCGAAATCGATGCGCGCCAGGAGCGCACCCGAGGAGAGCCAGCTGGCCGCGTCATCGGGGTAGCCCGTGGGCGGCTGAGCAGCGAAGAGCGGTTGCCCGATCCGCGCCACCGCTCGCGCGAGCGCCATCGGATCGTCCACGCGCGCGCCCAGCGCGCGGACGCTCCCGGCGACCAGCTCCAGCGGAGTTCGCACCTTGCCGCGCAGGGCGCGGCGACTCCACATCTCGGGGGACTCGAAGATGGTGCGCAGCACGCTGCGGATGTCCCCGCCGGTGCTCGAGAACGCATCCGCCGCGCGCTGCACGAGCGCGTCGGGCGGATCGTCGGAGACGAACCGCTGCACTAGCTTGCGCGAGATGAACTGCGCGGTCGACGGGTGCCGCGAGAGCAGGTCGAGCACGGCATTGCCGTCATCCTCGCCGCCGGCGGTGATCTCGTGCCCCAGCACGCGCTTCGGTCCCGGGTCGTGCATGCCGGGCCGGAAGACGAACCGCGGGTCGCGGCGCGGCTCCGCCACCGTCCAGCCGGTGAAGCAGCGCGCCACTTCGACGATGTCCTGCTGGTCGTAGCCGCCGTCCACGCCGAGCGTGTGCAGCTCGAGCAGCTCGCGCGCGTAGTTCTCGTTGAGCCCGCGATTGGGGTCGCGCCGCCGAGCCTCGCTGCGTCGGGAGCGCCTGGGCGGCAGCGGCGTCGAGCTGCGCCAGTTGTCCAGGTACACGAGCATCGCCGGGCTGTGCGCGGTGGCGGCGAGGAGGTCCCCGAATCTGCCCAGCGCGAGCTCGCGGATCCGCTGCTCGTAAGCGGGGAGCAGCGCCGCCTCGTTCTCCTTCCCGGCGAAGACGTTGAAGTGGTTGAACCAGAACTCGGCCATCACCTCCTGCAGCTGGCGGTCCGATCCGATCGCGCGCACCAGCTTGGCCTGCGCGAGCTGCGCGACCATGTCGAACGCGGGTCCCCTTCCCGCCTTCCCGAGCTGCTTCCGGAAATCCCGCTGCCCGGGCCTGGGCAACACCGCCGCGAGGTTCGGGTCCGGCGCGTCGATAACCGACTCGTCACTCTCAGTCGCTGCCGTATTCGGTGTCGGTGTCTGTTTCGTCGTCTGAGTCGCTGTCGGAGTCGCTGTCAGTGTCGCTGTCGGACTCGCTGTCGCTGTCAGCGTCGCTGTCGGAGTCGCTGTCGCTGTCAGTGTCGCTGCCTGACCCGCTGTCGCTGTCGGAGTCGCCGCCGGACTCGCTGCCGTAGTCGCCGTCCGAGTCGCCGCCGCTCGCGCCTCCCTTCTCTCCTTCCGATACCGCTCCAGCTCCTGCGCGAGCTCCGCCGCGCTCCGCCGCAGCACCGCAAACCTCGCCAGCCGCCCCTCGACCGCGGCGTCCGCGATCTCCTCCGGGTGCAGCTGCTCCTCCAGGAACGCCGCCACGCCGATGCGCGCCACGCGCTCCCTGTCCGCCGGCCGCGCGCCGAAGGTGACCCGCGAGAGCGCGTGGTCGATCTGCTCCTGCTGCGAAAGCGGCGGTCCTGCTTCCGGGTCCTGTTCGGCAGCCGCGCCCGCGGCGACCCGAGGCGCGTCCGCCGCCAGCGGCGGAGTGAGGTCCTTGCGGGCCTGCCGCGCGCACGCCGCGGCAAGCACGGAGGCGAGGACCCAGGGAACCCATCGACGCACACGCCCTCCGAGCCTCGAGGACACCGTTTGGAGAGCCGAGGTGAACAGCCGATTCTGTTTCAGCGGCGCAACATCCTGCGGGCGCGCTGCACCGCGGCGGAAGCCTCCGGCACGTCGAGCGCGAGCGCCAGCAGCAGGTAGACGCCGCCGAAACAGCCGAATACGGCAGCAGCCTTGGCGACGGCGGCCAGCCGGGTGGCCGGAAGGCCCGCCAACAGGAAACGCACGCCGATCCCCGCCGCGCCGGCTCCGATGGCCGCCGCCCACAGGCGGACGAGCAGTCCCGCCGGCACGTCCGCCTTTCCCACGCGCCGCGCGATCCCGCGCCGGAGCAGCGCGAACTCCACCCACCCCGCCACTCCGGCCGACGCGGTCAATCCCACCGCGCCGAGCTTGGGATCGAGGTGCAGCGCACGCGGGAGCCACAGGCCGCACAGGAGGCCGAGCGCCGCGGTGAGCAACACGCGCAGCGCGGCGTACTTGAGCGGAGTCCGCGTATCCCGCAGCGCATAGAAGGTGCTCGAATAGAGGCGCGCGAGCGTGGCGGCGAGGAGCCCCACCGTCGACCCCGCCAGGATGAGCCACACGTCGCGCACGTCCTGCGGGCTGAAGCGCCCTCCGCGGAAGAGCGCCGCCACGGCCACGTCTCCGAAGGCGAGGAACGCCACCACGCTGGGCACCACCGGGAAGGCGATGGCGCGCAGCCCGGAGGCGAGCTGCTCGCGCAGCTTCTCGCCCGTGCCCTGGGCGGACATGGACGGCAGCGCCGCCGCCGAGATGGACATCCCGAAGAGCGACACCGGCAGCGTGTACAGCGTCTGCGCATACGCCAGCGCGGCCACCATGCCGCTCGGCAGCCAGGAGGCGATCACGTTGTCGATGTAGGCCGAGAGCTGCACGACGCCGCGCCCGGCGACCACCGGCAGGAAGCTGCGCACCACCTCGCGCACGTGCGCACTGGCGCGGCCGAGGGAGAGCCGCAGCCGCCCTCCGAGCAGCGACAGCACGGCAGGAACCTGCACCAGTACCTGGAGGAGCGCGCCCGCAACCGCGCCCCACGCGGTCACGACCGCCAGGTCCCCGGGACCCAGCCGCCATCCGCGCCCGCCCAGGATCAGCGCGGCGACCTGCGCGGCGCTCCACACCACCGGGGCGGCGTAGCTCAAGAAAAACCGGTGATGGCTGTTGAGGACGCCGAGACAGAACGCGCTGAGCACCAGGAGGGCGGTGCCCGGGAAGAAGATGCGGACCAGCAGGATGGTCAGCTCGCGCTTCTCTCCCGCGAAGCCGGGAGCGATGGCGGCGATGAGCCAGGGCGTGGCGAGCACGCCGAGCAACGTGAAGGCTGTCGTCACGAGCGAGAGCAGGCCGGCCACCGCCCCCGCCACCTTGCGTGCTTCGTCTTGCTGCCCTCCGGCCCGGAGCGCCGCGTACACCGGGACGAAGGACGCGCTCAGCACTCCCTCGCCGAGCAGGTTCTGCAGGAAGTTGGGAATCTTGAATGCCGCGTTGTAGGCGTCGGCCGCGTCCGAGGTGCCGAGGAAATGGCCGAAGACGCTCTGCCGGACGAGCCCCGCCAGGCGGCTAAGCAGGATCCCCGCCGCCACCAACGCCGCCCCGCTGGAGCGGCCGCGCCCGCCGACGGGCGCGGCTGGAGTCGCCGCTACCGGCGGCGCGATCGGCTCGCTCACGCCGTCGAGGATACCGTCCGTTCCGGCTCCGCAGCGCCTTTTCTACCGCCAGCCGCCAGCCGGCCGCGGCCGGCCGATCGTCACCCGATCGGCGAGCACTTCACCGGCGCGCTCGACGCGCTGTTGTTCTCGAAGTGGCAGTCGCCGACCTTCTGGTTCGGGTCCACCACCGCGCGCACCGGCGCCGATGCGTTCTGCGGCGGCGCGGACCACGGGACCCGGACCTTCTCGCTTCCCCCGGGCTGCAAGGTGGTCTTCGTCGCGCCGCTGCCGATGAGGACGCTGCCGCCCGCGAGATCCGCGAAGAAGTCCACCTGCACGCCGGGCCGCGCGGGGATCGCGCCGCCGTTGTAGACGGTAGCGCTCACCGATCCGCCGCCCGTCATGCAGTTGGTGAGGTCGGGATCCACCTCGCAGACCGAGAGATCGGGCGAGCTGAACACGCCCTGTCCCTGCACGTTTTGCCGGTAGCTGTTCGACTGTCCCGGATCCCACGAGTTCGGCTCGGGGAAGGGGAGCGTCCCGTCCACGTTCACGTTGGTCACGTGGTAGGCATGCTGGTTCCAGACGCTGCGCGTGTTGACCCACTTGTCGCTGGGCGAGCGCAACGCCTTGAGCCCGAAGTAGGGCGAGCTTTCGATCGCCATGCTGCCTCCGGGCCAGTCGCACACGTATCCGCAGATGTTGTTGTTCGGCACCAAGACCTTGGCGCGCCCACTGCCATCGATGTCCGCGACGATCGGCGTCTCGTATGCCGTGCAGCTCGCGTTCTTCTCCTTGACCAGCGTGGCGCCGGTGTTGCCGTCGTAGACGCGGAACCAGCACTGGTCGCTGTAGACCACGTTCGCCTTGCCCTTGCCTTCGAAGTCGAAGACGGAGCTGCCGGTGGCCGACGAGCAGTCGAATGTCTGCGATTGCCAGATGTACCCCTTGCCCGGTTTCCACACCACGTAGCCGCCCTGGGCGGCGATGCCCACCTCGGGAAGACCGTCGCCGTCGAAGTCGGCGATCGTCGGCGCACCGCCCATGTTCGGCTCGCTGCCGCAGTTCGGGTTCGCCGGCAGCGGAATCGGGTTGAGCACGATCCCCCCTGTCCAGTCGTGGATGCGCAAGAAGCCCCGGGTGGCGACCACGATCTGCGGGTGCTTGTCCTCCGGCTTGATGCCCATCGGCAGGCCGTAGCCGGCGAAGTTCGCCAGCGCGGGGAAGCCGTCCGGACACAGATCCTCGAAACCGCCTGGGCAGAGGCAGACCTGCTGGCCCGTGATGGTGCTCTTCGTGCTGCCGTACGGGCAATTCGGCGGCTTGCTCGCGATCCGGACGCCGAGGCCGAAGAGCGCGCGGCAGGTGTAGCCGGTGGGCGAGCTCGCGTCCTTCTCCAGCTTGTAGGCGTTGTTCCCGGTGACGATCTCGGGCACGCCGTCGAGGTCGATGTCGGCGATGGCGCTCAGCGCGCCCACCCCGTTCCCGCTGATCTGATCGACGTTCTTCGGCGCGAGGCTCTGCGGGCAGAGCGTCTTGCCGGTGGCCGCGTCGTAGACGCCGTTCCCCACCACCACCTGTGCGCTCTTGGAATCGGGCAGGAGCCGCGCGATGGCCGGGCCACCCCACCACACCGAGGGCGCCGGCTCGCCGGTCTGCGGGTTCCCGCGGTTCACCCAGAGGAAGTCGCCTTTCTCGTCGAAGGCGATGAGGCCGCCGTGCTGGTGCGACAGCTCGGGCTTCTGCCGGTTCACGTCGTCGGCATCCCATCCGCCGGTGACGAAGCACACGTGTCCGTCGCCCTTGCAGTCGCCCGCCGCGATGGAGGCGTTCCCGTCGACCGCGCCGATGATGTTGATGGCGTTCCAGAAGTCCTTCGGCGCGCTCCAGATTGGCGAGCCGTCGGAGCCTCGGATGGCGCGCATCACGCCGCGCGCCTCGAGTACCCCTTGGCTGTCCTTCTCCCTGGCGAAGGAATTGAAGACGACGGCAGGCTCGGTATCGCCCGGATGCAAACGGATGACGATCGGGGTGGACATCACCTCGTTGAAATCCGGGTACTCGAGGTCTGTGCGGACGGAGTTGATGTTCGGATCGTCGGGCCCGAGCGGCGAAGTGAATGGCCACCACCACGCGTGCTCGGGAGGCTCGAACGCGCCGTGCGGAACGAAGATGCAGGTCGGGTCGGCGGGCTTGCATTGCGGCACCGACGGCACGCACTGGCCGTTGGCGCAGAAGAAATTCGCCGGGCAGCTGACCTTGTCGCACTGGCTCGCGACCGGCACCGCGGTCGGGATGCTGCAGGTCCCGTCCCCCAGGCAGATGCTGCCGCCTCCTCCGCAATCGGAGTCGCGCTGGCAGGGAGAGAGACCAGCGACGCTGCAGTTCCCGCCCGGGCAGTTGTCGCCTCGCCCGTCGCCACATCCAGCCAGCGCTGCCGCGATGACCAGCCCGAGGATCCCCCTCGCCATCCCGCACCCTCCGCCCGCCTGTCCGGCTGGCGCACAAGAGGTGGGGACGGGCAGCCCGGGCGGCAACCGCCCGGACGCACCGCGCAGTCCTGCACCGGACATGATCCAGGCCGAAGAGACAAGGCCGAGATGCGGAGACGCCGGAGTTGATCTGGCGAAAGAAATCTACGCGTCCCGCGCCTGCGCGCGTTCGTTTTCACTCCGGATTCCGGCCGTTTGTGACTGATTGGTCAGAAATGCCTTGACGGTTTCTGACCGGCGGGTTAGTTGGCTGGTATAGTTTCTGACCCTTCGGTCACCTACGGGGGAAACCGCAGTGGCCCGTCCAGCGGATCCCAACGCGAAGGAAGGACTGGTGGCATCGGCGCGGGCGGAATTCGCCCGGCGCGGGCTACGCGGTGCGCGCATCGAGGACATCACCGCCGCGTGCGGCCTGTCCAAAGGCGCCTTCTACCTCCACTTCGAATCGAAGGAAGCCCTCTTCGGCGAGCTGGTGCGCGCCTTCATCGAGGCGATCGCGGGCCTGCAGGAGAAGCGCGAGCGCGCCATGCAGCAGTTCATCGAGAAGCATGGCGACCTGACCGTGCGCGACGTCGAGCTGCGCACGGCGCGCTACCAGG
>JBJMQJ010000145.1:0-12232 GCA_045802765.1 Myxococcales bacterium | reverse complement strand
CGGACATGGCCCTGCGCGAGATCCTCATCTATCCCGACCCCCGCCTGAAGCAGAAGGCGAAGCCCGTGGCCGAGGTGGACGCCTCCGTCCGCAAGCTGTGCGACGACCTGGCGGAGACGATGTACGAAGCGAACGGCGTCGGGCTCGCGGCGCCGCAGCTGGGCGTCCTGCAGAACGTCATCGCCATCGACGTCGAGCAGCGTTCGTCCGCCGAAGGGGAGCCGGCCAAGAAGAAGGGCGAAGGCCTCTTCTGGCTCATCAATCCGGTCATCAAGCTCGGCGAGGGCGAGTTCACCTACACCGAAGGGTGCCTCTCCATTCCGGACGAGTACGAGGAAGTGACCCGCTTCGGCCACATCGTCGTGGAGTTCCTCGGCCGCGACGGCAAGCAGCACCGGCTGGAGGCGGGAAACAACCTGCTCTCCGTCTGCGTGCAGCACGAGATGGACCACCTGCACGGCAAGCTCTTCGTCGACCACCTCAGCGCGCTCAAGCGCGAGCTCATCCGGCGGCGGATGAAGAAGCTCAAGACGCAGCGCGAGGCGGAACGGAAGGGCGAGGCGACCGCGCTGTAATCGCACCGGATGGGCGTCGCGATGCTGGTCATTTCACGACGCGCCGCGTTGTGAGGCCGGGTCCCGCGGTACCTCCGCTTCCGCTGAAGATCTGTCAGAGTCCGGCCGTCCGAAGTGGGCTGCTGACCGTCCCTGATCCGCGCAGGAGAAGTCCATGAGGATCCTGCCCCGACCTGCGCTGCTGGCCCGGTTGCCCCTCGTCGCCGCCGCGCTGTTCGCGGCCGCGGCGCGCTCCGACGACCCCCGGCCGCTGCTGCTGGCGCTCGAGAAGGGCGAGATCAGCTACACCGTCGTGCACAAGCTGCACCAGGTGACCGGCACCAGCCGGAAGCTGGAGGGGCTCGCGCGCCTGCAGCCGGGAGCTCCCACGCTGGTGCAGGTGCGCGTCCCGGTAGCGACCTTCGACAGCGGCAACTCGAACCGCGACGCGCACATGCGCGAGGCGACGCACGAGCCGCTGCATCCCGTCGCCGAGGTGAAGGGGACGCTTCCCGCGGTCAGCTTGCCCCTCGCCGGGGCGCAGGACGCGACGATGGACGGGCGCGTCGAGCTGAACGGCATCCAGCAAAAGCAGGCGATCGCGGTGCACCTGGAGCCGTCCGGGCCGCGGGCGGTGCGGGCGAAGTTCTCCTTTCCGATCAGCCTCGACGCCTTCCAGGTCGAGAGGCCCGAGCTGCTGCTCATCAAGATCGACGACCGGGCCGTGATCGCGGGCGACCTCCTCTTCGCGGTGCGCGAGTGAGGCTCGCGCTGCTCGCCGCGGCAGGCGCCCTCGCCGCCTGCGCGTATCCGGTGGACCGCGCCGCCTGCGCGATCGACCTGGACTGCGGGCCGAGCGGCTTCTGCGTGGCGGGAAGCTGCCGTCCCGGATCGCGGACCTGCCCCGCGCTGCAACCCAGGTATTCGAGCATCGACCGCGACCTGTTGCAGGTGAGCTGCGGCACCTCGGGGAACAAGGCCTTCAACTGCCATTCCGCCGAGGGCGCCGCGACGTCGAGCTTCCTCGATCTCTCCGGCGACGCGCACCTTCAGCTGTTCAACCGGACGGCGGTGAACCCCCTGGGCGACTTGAAGGACCTCATCCTGGTGAAGCCGGGCGATCCCGACGCGAGCTTCCTGGTCCAGAAGCTGCGGCTGAACAGCGCGCGGGATCCGCATCTGGGCAGCGGCATGCCAGCGGACGCGCCCGGGTCGATCTGCGCGAGCTCGATCGAGGCCGTCGCGCAGTGGATCCGCGATGGCGCGGGGAAGAACTGATGCGCGGAGGTCTGGCCGCCGCCGCTTGCGCCATCGCGCTCGCCTCCGCCGCACGCGCACAGGGAACGCAGCCGGCCCTGCAGGAGCCTGCCCCGCAGGCGGCGCCTCCAGCGGGACAGCCCGAAGGACGGCCGCCCGCCGCGGCGGACCAGGACTTCGACCTGCTCGCCCCGCAGAAGGCGCCCGACGAGGCGACGCGGGCGAGGGATCGCGAGCTGATGCAGCAGCTCGGCCGCCGCCGGACGATGCTGCAGCTCCACCAGCTCGGCGGCTACGCCACGATGGCCACGCTGACGGCGGCGGTGGTGCTCGGGCAGATCAACTACCTCGACAAGTACGGCGGCGGCGGGGATACCGGCCGGTGGATCACCCCGCACGCGATCGCCGCGTTCACGGCGGCGGGGGTGTTCACCGCGACTGGCCTCCTCGCGATCCTGGCTCCGAGCCCGCTGGAGAAGCCCGGGCGCGTGGACACCGTCACCTTGCACAAGATCGCGATGGCGGTCGCCACCGCGGGGATGATCGCGCAGGTCGTGCTGGGACCCCTCACCGCGAGCAAGGAAGGCCAGCTCTCGCAGCGCGACTTCGCGCTTGCGCACCAGATCGTCGGCTACACGACGCTCGTCGCCACCTACGCCGGGTTCCTGGTGCTCACCTTCTGAGGGAACGATGTCCGACGATCTCACCCGACGCCAGCTCGTCCGAAGCGCCGTCCTGGCCGCCTGCGCTCCGGCGCTCGCACGCGGCCTGCAGGGGTGCGCGCGCCGGATCGCCGCCAATCGCGACGTCCAAGGCGGCACGTTCGTCGACGGAGCGATCGTCGTCCCCGCGGGACAGGTTCCCGAGCTGGATCGGGCCGGCGGAGCGATCGTGCTGCACACCTCGTGCGCTCCCAGGCCGGTGCTGATCGCGAACACCGGGACCGGGTTGGTGGCGCTGCAGGCGACCTGTCCGCATGCCGGCTGCGAGCTGGCGTGGTCGGGCGAGGATCTGCAGGCGGAGTGCCCGTGCCACGGCTCGCGCTTCGCCGGCGACGGCACGGTGCTGAATCCGCCGGCGCGCACGAATCTGTTGGCGTACCCCGCTACCCGGGACGCGGCGACCGGGGAGGTGCGGCTCCGCCTCTTCGCCGGAGACGGCGTCTTCCCTCCCGTCCAGGACGGCAAGGTCGTCTTTCCGCTGGCGAGCTACCCGGCGCTGCTGCAGGCCGGCGGCGCCGTCCTCGGTCAGCCGGAAGGGATGCAGGGGCCCCTGCTCGTCACGCGGCCGGATGCGACCGCAAAGCCGGTGGTCCTTTCGGCGGTGTGCACCCACCAGCAATGCACCGTCCAGCCCGCGCCCGCCGGGGCGCCTGGCGCGTTCACGCTCTACTGTCCCTGCCACGGTTCGGCGTTCGACCTGAACGGCAACGTCACGCACGATCCGGCCACCGTCCCGCTCTCGACGTTCCCGGTCGAGGTGGATGCGTCGGGCACGGTGACCATCACCGTCGGCGCGATTTGCTCCTGAGGCGGCTTTCGGGTGACAACGGCTGCATGCCCGAGGCCCCGCCGCCTGACCCGGATTCCGCCCGCGCCTGCCTCGCCCGGCTCTACGAGATGGACGCCGCGCTGGAGCGGATGGAGATCGAGCTGCCCGACGACGTGCGGCCCGTCGGCGCCGAGGCGCGGCGCCGCGTGCGCTCCTGGCTGACCAGGCTCGGCGGCGGCGACGCGGACCTGCGCGGCTTGACCGACGCGATGCGCGACATCTCGCGGATGATGGACGCGCTCACCGCGCGCCTGCTGCTCGTCCCATGGGAAGGCCACCCGCCGGCGGGAAAGCAGAGGAGCTGACGCCGGCCGCCCCGGGCGAGGACGCGACCCGCGCCCACCACCGGACGGACCGGCTGCCTGTGCGCCGCCGCTTCGACGAGGTGGAGTGCACCGTTTCGCACCTCTTGCGCTTCCCCCATCCTGCGCTCGGGGGCCGGCGCTACGGCGAGGCGCTGCTCCAGGGCCTCGCCGGGCGCGGGATCGGGCCCGGACCGGATGGGGTACTCGAGATCGGCGGCGGCGCGGGGCACCTGGCGGAAGCCGCCTGGCGCGGCGAGGCGGGGCCGTTCACCGGATCGCGCTGGACCTCGCTCGATCTGTCGCCCACCTTGTTGCGCGCGCAGCGGCGGCGCGTGCTGGCGGAGGGGGCCGAGGCGCCGGCCGTCCCGCGCGGGGCGCACTCGCGCTGGTCGGGCGTGCGCGCCGACGCGCTCGCCTTGCCGCTCAGGTCGGCCTCCTTCCGCGGCCTCGTCCTGGGGAACGAGATGCTCGCCGACCTGCCCGCGCACGGCGGCGTCAGCGCCGGCGCCGTGCAGCTCGTCCGCGAGGTCGCGCGGGTGCTCGCCCGCGGGGGAGCAGCCGCGTTCACCGAGTTCGGCGGCGACTTTCCGCCGGCGGCGGTGGATCTCACCGACGGCACGCGGGCCGGCCGGCATACGGAATGGTCCATCGATTTCCGCCAGCTCCGCGCCGCATCGGCCGAGTGCCAGCTGGAGGTGGAAGAGCTCCCCCTGCACGAGCTGCTCCGAGCGGATCTCTCCGTGCGCTGCGCGAGCTACACCGACCTGTGGCGGCTGCGCCGCTTCGTCTCCTGCG
Organism: Myxococcales bacterium; assembly: GCA_045802765.1. Classification (GTDB taxonomy): domain Bacteria; phylum Myxococcota; class Myxococcia; order Myxococcales; family 40CM-4-68-19; genus VBKO01. The sequence goes on along the minus strand of JBJMQJ010000145.1, from coordinate 7,770 downwards.
AGGTGTTCGCGGCGCCCGCGGAGGACGTGCGCAGGCGCCATCCGGTGCTCTCGCGCCTGCTCGCGCTCGAGCTGCCGCCGCTCGGTTCGCCTCGCTGGCCCGATGCCGGCGCGGCGGCGGGATTCGCGCAACTCTTCCGCGCGCTGCTCCTGCGACAACGCAGGTGAACGTGGGGAAACGGAGCGTGGCCGCGCCGGGACTTTTCTGGCTCCTCCTGGAGGCGTCCCCTACGGTGGAGGCGCCCTCGCCCTCGCATGCCTGGAGCCCTCATGCCTGCTCGGACCCCTCGCCTGCTCTTCGCCGTTTGCGCGGCGCTGCTCTCTTCCGCCGCGTTCGCGCAGGAAGAGCCGCCGCCCCCTCCGCCCCCGGGGATCGAGACCGCCGGCGCCGCCGGCCAGAACCAGCCCGACGCGCGGTCGGGGAGCCAGAACTTCGCCGATCCGTCGCAGCTCTTCAGCGGAACGCCAGGCGCGTTCGTCGGCGTGGGCTTCGGGAAGATCGACAACGACACCTACGTGAGCACGGTGATCAACACCGAGCTCGCCCTCGGTCCCTTCGCCGTCGGCCTCGGCGTTCCGCTGAACCTGCTCGCCATCAACGACGATTCGACCGGCACCCGCGATTCGAAGACGTACGAGCACGTCCTGCGGCGCGGCGACTGGAACCAGGCGCAGGACTATCTCAAGTTCGTGCGATTCGTCCGGTACGGCCACAAGCGCGAGCCGATCTACCTGTTGGCCGGTCAGCTGTGGGGCTCGACGCTGGGGCACGGCACGCTCGTCAACCGCTATTCGAACTCGCTCAGCCTCGATCAGCGCAAGTTCGGCATCGCCTTCGACTTCAACAGCGACTACTTCGGCGTCGAAACGCTGGTCGACAACGTGGCTGGAGTCGGCATCCTCGGCGGCCGCGCTTACCTGCGCCCCTTCGCCGGGATGCCGGGCCTGGGCGGACTCGCTTTCGGCGTCACGATGGTGGTGGATCCCACCGCTCCGCTCGTTCCTTTCGCGACCGTTCCCGCCATCTCCTTCGACGCGAACGGCGACGCGATCGTCCCGCAGCGCGCGTTCGCGGCGGGCGGCGTCGACGTCGAGTACGAGCTGTTCCACAACCAGATCGTGGACGTGATTCCATACGTCGACGCGAACCGCCTGTTCGGCGCGGGAAACGGGCTTCACGCCGGCGCGCTGCTCAACGTGCGGCTGCCGGTGCCGGTCATCGACGTGAGCCTGCAGACCCGGCTGGAGTACCGGCACATGCAGCCGGGATACATCCCGGAGTACTTCGATCAGACGTATGACCTCGGTCGCCTGCAATACTCGGTGACGGTGCCCGGCGCGGGGTTTGCCTCGAAGCAGGCGGCTGCGTTCGACGCCAAGGCCTCCGGCGGCAAGCCAGTGAAGGGGTACTACGGCGAGCTGGCCTTCAACTTCGCCGGGCTGGTGCAGATCGGCGGTCTGCTGCAAGACTACGAGCAGGACAACGGCGCTTCGCTGGGCCTGTTCGCCACCTTGCCCAAGTTCGAGGCAGTGAAGCTGTCCGCCTACTATCTGCGCAAGAACTTCGGCGAGCTCGGAAACGCGTTCGAGTTGGACGAGCGGTCGCTGCTCGCCGCTTCGGCGGCGGTCCGCGTGACCGGGCCGGTCTACCTGGTGTTGGACTTCCGCCGGCAATGGCAAGTCGACCGTGCCGCTGGGAGGGTAGTCGCCGTCGACACCTACCGCAGCGGAATCGCGGTGAATCTGACGTTCTAGTCGCCCCCACAGCAGGGTGGCGTGACGCTCTTCATCGCGCAGCGATGGCTGGAATGCGTTGCCGGCGCTTCGCGAGCGGCGGCTGACCGCCCGCCGGGCCGGTAGCCAGCTCCGAGTGACAAGGGGCAGGGTTTTCCTTATCTTCCCGCCTCCATGCCCACCGCGAAGACAGCCGCGCCCCGCACCGGTGCCGAGATCCGGGAGGCGTTCCTGCGCTTCTTCGAGGAGCGGGGCCACAAGCGGGTGAAGAGCTCGCCGCTCGTCCCGCAGAACGACCCGACGCTGCTGTTCACCAACGCCGGCATGGTCCAGTTCAAGGACGTGTTCACCGGCCGCGAGACGCGCGACTACAAGCGCGCCGCCTCCAGCCAGAAGTGCGTCCGCGCGGGAGGGAAGCACAACGACCTGGAGAACGTGGGCTTCACGGCGCGCCACCACACCTTCTTCGAGATGCTGGGGAACTTCTCGTTCGGCGACTACTTCAAGAAGGAGGCGATCGCCTGGGCGTGGGAGCTCGTCACCCGCACGCTGGGCCTCCCGGTGGATCGGTTGGCGGTCACCGTCTTCCGCGACGACGACGAGGCGGAACAGCTGTGGCGGGCGACGGGGGTTCGCAAGGAGCGCATCTTCCGCCTCGGCGAAAAGGACAACTTCTGGGCGATGGGTCCGACCGGTCCGTGCGGGCCTTGCAGCGAGATCCACCTGTACCGCCTGCCCGATGAGGCGAGCGTGCGGCAGATCGACGAGCACGCGCGGCGGTTCTTCGAGGAGAACGCCGTCGCGGACAGCGACTCGTGGATGGAGATCTGGAACCTCGTTTTCATGCAGTTCGAGCGCAAGGAGCCGGAAGGACCGCTCACCCCGCTCCCCAGGCCCTCGATCGACACGGGAGCCGGGCTCGAGCGGGTGGCGGCGGCGGTGCAGAACGTCGCCTCGAACTACGATACCGATCTGTTGCAGCCTCTCATCCAGGAGGCGGCTCGGATCGGCGGCAAGCGGTACTCCCCGACCGACGCGCTCGACGCGCGCGGCGATTCCGCTTCCATGCGCGTGGTCGCGGATCACTCGCGCGCCGCCTCGTTCCTCATCGCCGACGGCGTGCTTCCTTCGAACGAGGGGCGTGGCTACGTGCTGCGCCGCATCCTGCGCCGCGCGATCCGCCATGCGCAGCGGTTGAGCAGCGACTCGAAGCTCTACGCGCGCGTCTGCGGCAAGGTGATCGAGACCATGTCGGACGTCTACCCGGAGCTGGCCGATTCGCGAGTCCGCATCCTGGAGACCGTGCAGCACGAGACGGACGCCTTCCTGCGCACCCTGGACCGCGGCAGCGCCATCCTCGCCGAGGAGATCGGCCGCGCCTGCAAGGGCAAGCAGATCCCCGGAGAGGTCGCGTTCAAGCTCTACGACACCTACGGGTTTCCGCTCGACCTGACGCAGGTGATCGCGGCGGAGAGCGGCTGCACGGTGGACGAGGCCGGGTTCGAGAAGCTGATGGAGGAGCAGCGCGCGCGCGGGTCCTTCGCGGGCTCCGGCGAGGCGGCGGTGGGAGACGTCTACAAGCAGCTCGCGGGCGAGGTAGGCGACTCGGAGTTCCTCGGGTACGAGCAGATCGCCTCGCACGGCACGCTGAAGAGCGCGCTTGCCGGCGGTCAGCGCGTGCGGCGCGTCGCCGCCGGCGCGGAGGCCGAGCTGGTCTTCGACCGCACGCCGTTCTACGGAGAGTCGGGCGGCCAGCTCGGGGACGCCGGTTACGTCGTCGGAAATGCCGGGCGCGCGCAGGTCCTGGACACGCAGAAGCCCGTCGGCGGGCTCGTCGTCCATCGGGTGAAGATGCTCGAAGGCGCGTTCGAGGTGGGCGAGAAGCTGGAGCTCATCGTCGACAAGGAGCGCCGGGCGGGGCTCCGCGCGAACCACAGCGCCACCCACTTGCTCCACCGCGCGCTCCGGGAAGCGTTCGGGGAGGGCGCGAAGCAAGCGGGTTCGGTGGTCGCGCCCGACTACCTGCGCTTCGACTACACCTCGTACCAGCCGCTCACGGAAGAGCAGCGCATGCAGATCGAGGCGCGCGTCAACCAGATCATCCGGGAGAACCACGCGGCCGAGACCCGCCTGATGGATCCGGACTCGGCGGTGAAGTCCGGGGCCATCGCGTTCTTCGGCGACAAGTACACGCAACTGTCTCGCGTGCGCGTGCTGCAGATCGGTCCTTCCGTGGAGCTGTGCGGCGGCACGCACGTGGCCCGCTCCGGGGACATCGGTTTCTTCAAGATCCAGAGCGAGGGCGCGATCGCCGCCGGCGTGCGGCGCATCGTGGCCGTGACCGGACCCGAGGCGGTCGCGCTGGTCCACGAGGAAGAGAAGCAGCTGGCGCGCGCCGCGAGCGCGCTGCGCGGATCGCCCAAGGACGTGGCGCTCAAGGCCGAGCAGGCAGTGGGCCGCATCCGCGAATTGGAGCGCGAGCTGGAGCAGCTCTCGAGGAAGGCGGCCGCGGCGAAGAGCAGCGAGCTCGCCCAGGGCGCGCGCGAGGTGAACGGGGTGAAGGTTCTCGCGGCGCGCCACGAGAACGGCGACCCGGAGAGCCTGCGCGAGCTGGCGGACAAGCTGCGCGACCAGCTGAAGAGCGGCATCGTGGTGCTGGGAGGCGAGAAGGACGGCAAGGCGACGCTGCTGGTCGCCGTCACGCCCGATCTCTCGAAGAAGTACAAGGCCGGCGATCTGGTGAAGGAGCTGTCGAAGACGCTGGGCGGCCGCGGCGGCGGCAAGCCCGAGCTTGCCCAGGCCGGCGGCGGCGACCCGGCGCAGCTCGACGCCGCCCTGGCGCGCGCCTACGAGCTCGTCCGACCCTGAGCCCAGGCCCGCAGGACTTCGTCGGCGCGTGTGCGCGGCGCGGCCTGCACCAGCACGCGCTTCACCCTGCTCTTCTCGCCGCTGACGAGCACGCATCGCCGCCGGGGTACTTGCAACTCGCCTGCCAGGAAATCGAGGAGTGCCGCGTTGGCCGCTCCTTCCAACGCTCGCGCCTGGATCCTGATCTTGAGCGCCGACCCATGAAGCCCTTGCGCTTCGGTGCTTCTTGCTCCCGGAACCGCATGCACGCGCAGCTCCAGATCGTCGCCGATCCAGCGGTGGAAGGCGACCTCCTCCGCTCCATCGCGAGCCATCGCGTACCTTTAGAACGGCGGCTGCCGGGCCCGCCACCCCGTCCGAAAATGAGAGGGGATCCGAAGATGAGACGCCCTCCGACCGCGCAACGCCCGAGTGGCGAGAAGGTGGCACGGCGCCTGCAATCGTCCCGGTCGGGCGCGAGCAGCGGACCACCACGCGTCACGGGGGACTCATGCACAAGAGTTGCGATGCCGCCGGGAAACCGCTCGTCTCGGCTCGGACGACGGAGTGGATCGATCGGCTCGCTCCCGACGATCCATTGCTCGACGCCGCCGAAGTCGAGATCCCGCATGCCGAGCGCATCCGTCCGTTGCGATCCGGCCGGAAGCGCTCCCGGGACGGACGGTGGTGGAGGGCGGATCGATGTACGCGCAGTTCGACTCGCGCGGCGAGTACCAGCTGCAGCTGAGCGGCAGCGAGGACGGCGCCGGCGCGCTATCGGTCGTGGTGGAGAGAGGAAGGCTGTGCGATCTTCGGACGATGGCGGCGCGTCAGCTGTGGCTCTTCCTCACCAGCGAGGACGTGGAGTCGCTGCTCACGACGCTCGATGCGCGCGAACCGGGGCTGATCCGGTCGCAGGGCCGCTACCTGCGCGGCGATGCTGCGGACCTGCTGGCGGCGCCTTCCAGGCTGGAGCGCCGGGAATCGCTCCCCTCGGAGAGGCGGATCTACCTGCTGCACCGCAAGCACAGCGCCGACGTCGTGGCCCACCCCCAACCCGCCGGCCCGTTCGCGGGCTGGGCGCAGATCGACGAGGAGAGGACGGACGCGCTGGTGCTCCGCCTTCCGGACGCGACCGCGGAGGAGATCCAGCCCGCCCGACTCTATGCGCACACGAGCTACTGGAGGGGGGGCACGAAGACCCGCAAGCGGCCGGTGTTTGCCGTGTGGGCGAACCAGACGTTGCGGTGGCTCGCCGCGAACCTTCCCCGCACCTCGGTGGACTTCATCCGCATCGGCCAGGATGCGCTGTGCCGCGCCCAAGCGGGAACGCTCCGCCTGAGCTACCTCTACCGGCCGATCGCTCCGGTGAAGGGCGCCGGGGATCCGGTGGTCGTTCCACCGCAGGGAGCGATCGGGGAAGACGTGCCGGACGAGGGGTAACCGATGTCGCTGCGCTAGACGTCCAGGGTGAGGAACCCGACGGGTTTCTCCAACCGCCGCAGCACCGGCAAGGCCACGTTGTACACGGGCACGCCGCCGCGCGTGGCGCCGCGCAGGTTTCCGCGGTGGGCATGCCCGTGCAGCGCCAGAGCAGGGCGCAGCTGATCGAGTGGACCGGAGAGCCGGGTGGCGCCCAGGAAGGGGAAGATCTCCAGCGGTTCGCCTTCGAGCGTGGAGCGGCAAGGCGAGTAGTGCAAGAGCGCGACGCGCGCGCGGGTGCGCAGCTGGAAGAGCGCATTCTCCAGCTTCAGCTCCTCGGCGATGCAGGCATCGACGAACTGCTTCATCACCCCTTCGCCGAACCGCTGCAGCTGGGCGTGCTCGAATCCGCCGGCGAATCCCTTGATCCCGGCGATCCCCAGCTCCTCTCCCAGCGCGAACGGCTCGCCGTCGAGCACCTTGACGCCCACCTCTTCCAGCTTCTGCCGTACGGCGTGCTCCTGGCCGGCCTCGTAGTCGTGGTTTCCGAACACCGCCACCTTGGGGAGCTTCAGCCGGGCGAGCTCCTCCGCCAGCCACGACGCTTCCTCCGCCGTGCCGTGGTCGGTGAGATCGCCGGCGAGCAGCAGACATTCGGCCGCGCCATCGACGCCGGCAAGCGCGGTGGCGAGCGCGGTCCGCGTATCAGCGCGGCAATGGAGATCACCGACGGCTGCGATGCGCATCGCTCTCCCTCAGCGCCCCGCTCGCGACCGCGGCTTCACGGGCCAGCGCGCATCGCCAGCCCAGCCGTCCACCTCCAACTCGCGTGCGTCCCGATACCCGTGGTCGTTGACTTCGGCGAGATACTGCTGGCGCGAGAGCAGCGTCCCCCGGCACAGCGGCTCGCGCCCCGCCGGTTGATCTTCCTCTCTGGCCAGCCGCGCGGTGAGGTCCTTCATCACCCAGGAGGGCACCTGCTCCTTGTCGGACGGGAAGGCGAAGCGGAACGCGATCAGGTGGCCGAAGAGGATCGGCCAATGCTCGCCGAACCGGTCGAGGATGTGCCGCCAGTCGAGCTGCGCACCCTTGCAGCGCAACAGGTGATGGATGTCGGCGCCGTCGAACCTCTCGCGCTCCTGGATGTATCCCTTCTGCCAGATCATCTCCTCGGCCGGCACGATGAGCGCCTCGCGACCGAGGACCGTGGCGCGCGACGCGCGGCGCTCCCACTCGTCGTCGACGGTGCCGATGCCGTTCCCCGACGAGAAGATCAAGTCGATGAAGTACGGCCCCGCGAAGGCCTTGGCGATCCACATCGGATCGGTCATCTCGGTGCGGTAGCCGGCCCGCGCGAGCAGGTCGAGGGCCGCGCCGACGCGGTCCTTGCGGAGGAACAGGTCGAGGTCCTTGGTGTCGCGCCAGAGGCCCGCATGGGTGCGCATGGCATACGCCCCGCCGACCATCGGGACCAGCCCCGCATCCTGCAACAAGGCGAGCGCGCGACCGTGGACCTGCTGCTCGACAGGATCGATCTGGAGCTCAGCCTCGGTTGCGGTTTGCACGCTGGGCAAGTTGGCGACGGAGCAGCGCGTCCGCAAACGCATGAGCGCGAGGACGAACCAAGTTGCTTCGCGATGGCCTCAACGCCGTCCTTGCTGGCGGCGGCGCGAGCCGGACCCGCCCAGCGGACGGGCGGCCGCCAGCCTGGCCCGCCCCGCGCCGGCCCGCGCGCCGACCCCCTGGCGAACGCGCAGCGGCTGGCAGT